>DASUQY010000031.1:0-6458 GCA_036280315.1 Actinomycetota bacterium | reverse complement strand
CCCTCGATCCCGTCGGGGTACCGGTGAAGGACCACCGGACGGTCGCGGCACCCGTGAAGCGCGACCTCCGCGACGTCGGCGAAATAGAGAACGACGTCGAGCTTCGCCAACCCCGCCCGCGGGAAGTAGGGCTTGCTTGGGTTGGTCACGCGGATCTCGCGACCGGCGACCTCGAGCACCTCGGCCTTGGCGGGGCTCATCGCGCCTAGCTTGCCGCATAAATGAGGCGCTGGGACGCGCATCGCGTCCCGGCGCCTAGCGCGCTTCGTGAAACCTACGCTGCCAGCGGCAGAACCTGCACGATCGGCTCGTCGCTTGGGAGCTGCACGGCGGCGAGCTCGGACCCGGAAGCTGCGTCGAGCACCGCGAGCCTGTCGCCGACCACTGCGTAGAGGTTCGAGCCATCGAAGGACCCACCGATCGAAGACACCACGCCGCCGAGTCGCCACGAGTCGATGACCTCGAACGTCGACGCGTCCAGCGCGGTCACGACCGATCCGTCGTCCCCGCCGGTCGCACTCATCGTGTCGTCTCCGGCGACCGAGACGAACAAGGTTCGCCCGTCAGGGCTGATCCACGCCGAGGTCCGACCGATCGGCCCGATGTTCGGCAGGTCGAGCTCGGACGTGCTGACCTCGAGCGACCCCGTGTTCATCGCGGCGACGAGTCCCCGACCGGCGTCGACGATGTACAGGTACGCCCCATCGGGCGTCGTCGCCATCGCTTGCTCGTCGGCCGGTCGGTCCCACATCGCTCTGGGCAGCCCGACACAGTGCGCCCACCCGTCCTCAAGACTCAGCACGTGGACGAACGACACGTTCGCATCGTTCGCAACGGGCGCGTCGTGCGGCGCGTAGCCAGGTCGCGAGCTGGTGTAGAGGGTGTAGAGCTGGTCGGCGTTCGGAGCGAGGAGTTGCGACAGACGGGTGCCGGGCATCCGCTCGGCGGGGCCCTTGAACGGCCCGAAGACCGGAAGGAGCTTCTCGCGGACGAGGTCGAGCACCGTGACCCGATACGCCGTCGGCGTCTCGGCCGGCAGGTGCTGGATCAGGAACAGGCTGCGGTCGTCCGTCGAGAAGGCCTCAGGCTCGAAGTTGCCCTCGAGATCGAGCGTGATCGTCTCGTTCACGCCGGTCGGATCGGCCACGATGATCGTCGTTCGGGCGCGGGGGAACGGAACCGACGGATCCCAGCCTTCGGGCAGCGGCTCGGTCAGGGCAACCGCCCGCCCACTCTCGGAGACGATGCGCGCCTCCAGCTCGCCCGGAACCGTGATCGTGGATTCGAGCACACCGGTTGCCGCATCGCGCTTTTCGATGGCGGTCTCGCGACCAACGAACGATGTGGACAGAACCCATCCGCCGCCGAGGCTCGACACCGCCCCCGGGCCGTCGAACACGACCGAGCCGGTGGGAACACGAACAACGAGCGGTCCTTGGGGCGTGCCCAGGAAGAGCGTCTCGGCGGTGACATTCCCCTCGGTCGCGGTTTCGGTCGGAGTCGTGGAGCCCGTGCACGCGGCCGTCAGCAGCATGAGCACGGACGCCGTCACCAGCAGCCTGACGCGCATCTCAGCCTCCCGTTCGGTCGTGAGCACTGATCTCCGTACGCCTCGACCAGAACTACCGCCCGAGGGCGTGGAAGGTTCCATGGAACCGGCGCCCGATCGGCTCGGTCTGCCTCGATGAGAAAGCGGGACAGCGAGGAGACTGCGATGCGCTTGAGGTTCGGACTCGTGGCGTTGGTGGCGATCGTTCTCATATTGCCCGCGCAAACGGCGATGGGCGATGGCGGCGCGTACATCGATTTCCGCGGGCCGCGTCCTGGGTCGCACTTCCTTCCCGGCGAGATCGCTTCGGGAACGGCGTTCGTGGCGATTCCCCAGCGACACGAGGAACTCCTCGACCGCGGGCCGTTCTACGTCTATCTCGTCCCGGGCAACAAATGGATCCAGGAGGGAAAGGCCCTTCCCGAAGGGGTCATCAGGCTCGCCGCGGCGACAATCGAACGCGACTCAGGAACGACCTTCGAGATCAGCACCAGCTTCACGGTTCCCGACGTGCCGGGTGAGTACTACACGATCCAGTTCTGCAACGAGCCGTGCACGATCTCCGGCTTCCGCGAGTCGCTCTCGGGACAGATCTCGATCGTGCAGACGCTTCGCGAAGCGAGCTTGCTGAACGAGCAGCAGCGCTTGTACGGCAAGAATTGGCACCTGCGGCGTCAAGCCCGCAAGGCGAACAAAGAGATCGAGGACCTCCAAGTGATCATCGATGCGGCCGGCTCGGAGCGGGACGAGTTCGTGCGTCAGATCGACGTGCTCGAGGCAGAGTCCGCCAGGGCCGAGGAGATCGCGCGGCCGCTCGCCGAGGGATGGGCGCTGGTGGCGATCGCCACCGCGTTCCTCGTGTCATTGGTGGCCGTGACACTCGGCATCGTGTTCTCCGGGCGCCATCGCCCGACGCTGGTCGTCCCGGACACGATCGCCGAACTCGACGAGGAGCTCGAGGACACGCTCGCTCGAACCTGACGCTGCTTCTGCACCGGCGAAGCGGAGTCGAACGACGACATGCGCGCCATGGCGTTTCGGGTACCCTTTCGGTCCCCATGGACCGGCAAGGGACGCTGCTTTTGGCCCTCGGCCTGTTGATCGTCGCCGCCGCGGTCGTCTCCGCGAGTGGCTGGATCTTGTTCGTCCGTGACCGTCGCGCGTCCCGCGCCATCACTCCGGAGCATCACGAGGCCATCGAGGGGCACTAGTGCTCGAGCTCCTCGACCTCCGGGACCGGAGGGAGCGGCTCGAGCCCCGGCGCCTCGAGATCGATCCCGACGTATCCGCCACCGTTCGCGACGCGATCGAACGCGTCCGCCGTGAGGGTGACGCAGCGCTCCTCGATCTGACCCTTCGATTCGACGGCGCCGACCTTCGCAAAAGGGGCATCGTCGCGACGCCGGACGAGTTCGCAGCGGCGTTCGACACCGTCCCGGTGGAGCTTCGCTCGGCGATCGATGCGCTCGTCGAACGTTTGACCGATCTGCATACACGGCAACTGCCGATCGAATGGCGGGACGAACGCGACGGCGTTCGGTTCGGCGAACGCGTGACGCCGCTCAGAGCGGTCGGCTGCTACGTCCCCGGCGGTCGAGCGGTGTACCCGTCGTCGGTCGCGATGACCGTCGTGCCGGCGTTCGTCGCCGGTGTCGGGCAGATCGTGGTGTGCACGCCGCCGCGCTCGGATGGATCGATCCACCCGCTCGTCTTGTACGCGGCCAAACGAGCCGGCGCGACGACGGTCGTGAAGGCGGGAGGTGCGCAGGCGATCGCCGCGCTCACGTTCGGGACGAACAGCGTCCCTCCCGTCGACAAGATCGTTGGGCCGGGAAACGCGTTCGTCACCGAGGCCAAACGCCAGGTTTCCGGCGTGGTCGGCATCGACGGACTCGCTGGCGCGACCGAGCTCGCGATCGTCGTCGGTTCCACGGCGGACGTGCGTTGGCTCGCGGCGGACCTCGTGGCGCAGGCCGAGCACGATCCGGACGCGATCGCCACGTTGGTCGTGCTCGATCCTGATCTCGTCGAGGCGGTCGAGAAAGCGCTCGAGGCGGAGGTGGCCAAGGCTGCGCGTCGAGACGTCGTCGAGGTCGCGCTGGCGAACGCTCGCGCGGTGATCGTGAAGGACCTGGAGCAGGCGGTCGACGCCGTGAACGACCTCGCGCCGGAGCACCTCCAGGTCGCCATCGACGACGCGGCTACGTTCGTGTCGGCGGTTCGAGCCGCGGGCGCGATCTTCGTCGGACCGTTCACGCCCGTGCCGTTCGGCGATTACGGCGTCGCGTCGAACCACGTGCTCCCGACGTCGGGCACCGCGAGGTTCGCCAACGGGCTGAGATCGTCCGACTTCGTGCGCATTACGTCGGTCGTCGAGATGACTGGCGACGCGGCTGCCCGACTTGCCCCCGAGATCAGCGCGCTCGCTCGAAGCGAGGGTCTTATCGGCCACGCGCGGGCGGTCGAGATCCGCGCCGAGGACGGGGGCGGAAAGTGACGACGGCGTCGCCGCGACCCGGCCTCCGCGACGTCGAGCCGTACGAGGCGCCACAGCTACGCGTTCGAGCGCGGCTGAACACGAACGAGTGTCCGTACCCGCTGCCGAACGGATTCGCCGACGACGTCGCAAAGGCCGTTCGTGAGCTCGAACTCAACCGTTACCCGGATCGCGACGCGGAGGCGCTTCGCGAACGCCTGGCCGAGCTGCACGGGCACTCGCTCGAGGGCACCTGGGCGGCGAACGGTTCGAACGAGATCTTGCTGCAGCTGCTCCAGGCGTACGCAGGTCCCGGGCGGCGAGTACTGGTGTTCGAACCGACCTACGCGGTCCACTCGCGGCTCGCGTGGATCGCGAACGGGGAGCGCGTGGCGCTCAGTCTCGAGGAGCCATGGTTGTTGTCATTTCGCGACGTTGACGCGGCGCTTGCCGGTGAGCCGGATGTCGTCCTCCTGTGCTCGCCAAACAACCCGACCGGCAACGCGCAGCCGATCGAGATCGTCGAGGAGTTCGCCCGACGGACCTCCGCGCTCGTCGTCGTGGATGAGGCGTACGTGGAGTTCGGCGGTGAGAGCTCTGCACCACTGCTGGACCGCCTTCCGAACCTCGTCGTCGTGCGTACCTTTTCGAAGGCGTTCGCGCTCGCCGGCGCGAGGATCGGGTACTGCCTCGCGGCGCCCGCGGTGGTCGAGGACCTCCGTCGCGTGCGGCTTCCGTACCACCTGTCGGCGATCACGCAGGCGGCAGGCCTCGTGGCGCTCGATCATCGCGACGATGCCATCGACATCCTCGACAGGATCCGCGAGCAGCGCGATCGCATCTCGAAGGAGCTGCCCACGCTCGGGGTCGAGGCTTTCCCGTCCGACGCAAACTTCGTGTTGTTCCGCCCGCCCAAGTCCGCTCGCGAGGTGTTCGACGATCTCTTGATGCGCGGAGTGCTCGTGCGTGACTTCACCGATCTCATCGACGGGTGCCTCCGCGTCTCGGCCGGCACACCCGACGAGGTCGACCTGTTCCTGTCGTCGCTCGACGAGGTGTTGCGATGACCCAACGCCGGGCGTTGGTAGAGCGGAGCACGAAGGAGACGAACGTGCGCATCGAGCTCACGCTCGACGGGACGGGGACCGCGTCTGCCGACACGGGCTTGCCGTTCTTCGACCACATGCTCCAGCAGCTTGGGACCCACGGGGGGTTCGATCTCACAGTCGAGGCGAAGGGAGACCTCGACGTCGACGGCCATCACACAGTCGAGGACGTCGGGCTCGCCCTCGGTCAGGCGCTGCGCGAGGCCCTCGGCGACAAGCGCGGGGTCCGCCGGTTCGCGTCGATCACCGTTCCGCTCGACGAGGCCGCCGTCGAGGTGGCGCTGGACCTCTCGGGCCGGCCGTTCGTCGTGTACGAGGTCGACGTTCCGGCGGAGACGATCGGCACGTTCGACTCGGGGCTGACCGAGGACTTCGTGCGGGCGTTCGCCACGGCGGCCGAGATGACCGTGCACGTTCGGCTCGTCAGCGGCCGTTCGCCTCATCACGTCGTCGAGGCGGAGTTCAAGGCGCTCGCGGCGTGCCTCCGGTGGGCGGTCGCCGTCGGCGGCGGCGACGTTCCGAGCACGAAGGGAACACTCTCGTGAGGACGATCGCCGTCCTCGACTACGGGATGGGCAACCTTCGTTCGGTCGCGCGCGCCGTGGAGCACGTCGGAGGGACCGTCGACGTCACAGAGGACGCCGCGCGAGCCCTGAACGCCGACGGTCTGGTCGTTCCTGGAGTTGGGCACTTCGGCGCGTGCATGCGGAATCTTCGGGAACGCGGCCTCGACGCGGTGGTGAAGGAGTTCGCGACGAGCGGCCGGCCGACGTTCGGCGTGTGCGTAGGCATGCAGGTCCTGTTCGATGGAAGCGAGGAGGCGCCCGACGTTCCCGGGTTGGGACTGTTCGAGGGCGTCTCGAAACGTCTCCCGGCCATCGTGAAGGTGCCGCACATGGGATGGAACCGGGTGGTCTGGAGCGAGGAGCATCCGTACGTTCGGGACGTCCCCCAAACGTGGTTCTACTTCGTTCATTCGTTCGCGCCGCCGAGCGGCCCCCCCGGCGTTGTCGGCTCGACGCGATACGGTGCGCCGTTTGCCGCCGCGGTCGCGAAGGGCAACGTGTTCGCTACGCAGTTCCACCCCGAGAAGTCCGGTCGGTGGGGCTTGAAGCTGTACGAGGAGTTCGTCCGCGACATCGAGCAGCGCTCCGAACGGAAGTACTCGTGATCGTCATCCCCGCCGTCGACCTCCGCGGCGGGCGATGCGTTCGCCTGTTCCGCGGCGACGTCGACGCCGAGACCGCTTACGACGACCACCCCGTCGAGATCGCGAGACGCTTCGAGATGGACGGCGCACGTCGGCTCCACGTGGTCGATCTGGACG
>DASUQY010000030.1:0-4832 GCA_036280315.1 Actinomycetota bacterium | reverse complement strand
CGCGGGCGATCGCCAGCGACGCCTCGCCTGCCTCGACGGCGCGCGCGGGATCGCCGCGACCGTAGATGCTCGCGACGAGGATGTTCCACAGGGAGCGGGCCTCGGCCACGCGGTCGCGGAGCCGTCGCGCCGTCGCGACGTTCTCCTCGGACATCTGCAGCCCGCGCTCGGGGTCGAATTTGGGCGTGACGGTCGAGTACAACAGGGCGAAGGAGCCGTTCGCGGCGAGCATCATTGCCTCGTCGCCGGCGGCGCGTCCGATCTCGCGCATCTCCTCGTAGTTCTCGATCGCGTCGTCGTAGCGCCCGGCGAGCTCGAGCGTCCCGCCGCGCCGTCCGAACAACGTCGTGAGCAGCGGCGTGCCGGCCAATATCCGCTTGGCGACGTCGATCGCGACGCGGTAGTGACGCTCCGCGTCGTCGTTTGCGTACAGGCGGGCCGCGGCGTCTCCGGCGATCTCCGCGTAGCGCAGCGTCGCCTCGTCGTCTCCCGCCTCGGCGAAGTGGTGGGCGAGGAGCGGAGCGACCTCGTCGACGCGTTCGGGGTTCGTCGCTTCGAGCGCATGGGCCACACGACGATGCACGGCGCGACGATGCTTGAGCAGCAGCGACCCGTATGCCGCCTCGTGCGTGAGCGCGTGGCGAAAGGTGTATTCGGCGCGAGGAGCCTCAGCCGTGGCGCGGATGAGGTCGCGCCGTTCGAGCTCGCGCAGATGCCCGAGGAGTTCGCCGTCCGCGTCGGCGACGGCGCCGAGCACGTCGGTGTCGAACGTCCGACCGATCACCGCGGCGGTCTGCAGCGTTCGGCGAGCCTCCTCGGGCAACCGGTCGAGACCGACGGTGATGAGGCTCTGAACCGTGTCGGGGATCGCGAATTCGGCGGCGACGTCCGCGAGCACCCACGACCCGTCGGCGACGGCGCCCCGGTCGAGCAGCGAGCGCGCCACCTCCTCGACGAACAGCGGGTTCCCCTCTGTCTTGTCGAGGATCCGGCGTCGGACGACGTCCGGAAAGTCAGCCACGGGAAGAAGGCTGTGGACGAGCTCACCGCTCTGCTCTTGCGTGAGCGGCTCGAGCTCGAGCAGCGTCGTTCGCTCCGGTAGCGCGGTCTCCACCCACTCCTTGAACGCCCACGACGGCGCCTCGCGATCCGGTCGGAATGTGACGAGGAGAACGCACGGGAGATCCTCGACGATGTGGGTGGTCTCGCGGGCGAGCTCGAGCGACGCGTGGTCACACCAGTGGAAGTCCTCGAACACGATGAACCGCGGGCCGGTTCGCGCACGGCTCGAGCCGACCAGCACCTCCGTCGCCTCGCGCTTGAACTCCTCGCCCTCCAGCCGCCGTTCATCGTCCCGCTCGACGCCGAGGAGAGCGCGCGCGACTCGCCCGTTCCGCTCGCCCCATCGTTCTGGCGCGGTGCTGAGGAAGCCGTCGATCTTCGTCCGAACGACGTCCGGTGGATCGGCGTCGAGAACTCCGGCGCGTTCCCGGAAGATCCGCCGGTACTGCGCGTAGGGCTGCATCGCGTCGAACGGAACGCACTGCCACACGTCCCAACGGCGGTCGTCGCCCGGGTGGCGCGCGGACCAGATCGCGTTCGCCTCTTCGACGATGCGGCTCTTGCCGATGCCCGGCTCGCCGACCAACAGGACGACGCGGCCGCCGCCGGCGTGCTGCGCCTCGTCGATCGCGGAACGCACGACGGCCATCTCGCCGTCGCGCCCGACGAGCGGGGCGCGCAACGATCTCGTCGCGCGGGTCTTCCATCCACCGGCGCGCCGCCCGAGCACGCGGTACGAGCGCACCGGCTGACGCTTGCCCTTCAGCTCGACCTCGCCGAGCGGCTCGACGTCGAACAGATCGGCGACGAGTCGGTACGTGTCCTCGGCGATCCGCACGGTGCCGGGGTCCGCCGTCTGCTCCATGCGTGCGGCGACGTTCACGGCGTCGCCCATCGCCGAGTACTCCTGGCGGAGCTCGGAGCCGACGTCGCCGACGACGACCGGACCGGTGTTGATGCCGACGCGCACGTCCAGGTCGAATCCGCGCTCTGTGGCGAGCCGCTCGCGGAAGGGGCGGGTCGACGCGACGATCTCGAGCCCAGCCATCACGGCGCGTTGGGGGTCGTCCTCGTGGGCGGTGGGCGCACCAAAGAACGCAAGGATCGCGTCGCCCATCAGTCGCGCGACGGTTCCCTCGTACCGGTAGACCGGCGCGATGAGGTGCTCGAAGGCCGCGTTCATCACGTCGGTCCACTCTTCGGGATCGAGGTCCTCCGCCATCGACGTGGAACCGCGGACGTCGCAGAAGAGCATCGTCACGACGCGACGCTCACCCGTTGCGGCGCCGGGCTCGGCGCCACCGAGCCGGGAACCACACGCGTTGCAGAACCGCGCGCCTGGCGGGTTGCTCGCCCCGCAGACCGGACATACGCGCATGGCCGAACGATATCGACCTAGCCCTCGAGGTCGACGATCTCCCACGCCTCGACGGGTCTGGCGGCGCCCTTCACCATCAACGGCTCTCGAGGCTTCGATCGCACCTGTCCCTCGACGAGCGCGTACGTACGGAACCCGCACAGGATAGAACCCGGCTCGCCGGCGCTTTGGAGGCGTGCCGCCACGTTCACCGGGAAGCCCACGGCCTTGTACGCGCGCATCACCTCGCTGCCGAACACGCCGAGCGTGCAGTGCCCCGTGTTGAGGCCGACCCTGATGTCGAGATCGGCCGGGATCCCGCGCCGACGCAGCGACTCGGCCAGCTCTCGGCATCGAGTGCGCATCTCGACCGCCGCGTGAACGGCGGCAATCGCCTGTTCGGCGTCGGGCATCGGGTCGGGTGCCCCGAAGACGGCCATGACGCCGTCACCGATGAAGCTGTCGAGGGTCCCACCGTGAGCCAGCACAGTCGCCGTCATCTGACGGAGGTACTCGTTCAGCACCTCCGAGAGCTCCTCGGGCTCCAACGTCTCCGACAGATCGGTGAAGCCGACCATGTCGGCGAACAGGACCGTGACCCTTCGGCGCTCGAAGCCATCGGCCGGCGCGAGCTGGCCCGCGAGAAGTCCCTCCGCGACCTGGCGGGGCAGGAAGCGCGCGAGTTGACCGGTGCGCACGAGCTCGGCCACCAGCTCGTCGACGCGCGCCTGGAGCTGCCGCCGCGCCTCCTGCAGCTCGGAGACGTCGTGGTAGATCACGTAGTAGCCGATCGCCTCGCCCTCGTGCATCACCGGGACGGCGGAGATGTCGACGTCGATCAACGTGCCGTCTTTCCGTGTGCGCCGCGTCAGCGTTCGGAAGAGCGGGACGCTCCACGCGTACGCGCTGTAGCCCACGGCTTCGTGGCGGATGTCCGGATGAAACGCCACCAGGTCGTCCAGGTTGGCGCCGAGCGCCTCGGCCGCGGTGTAGCCGAAGAGCTTCTCGGCGGACGGATTCCACGTCGTCACCCGCACCTGACGATCGACCATGATCACGGCGACCGGGCTGATCTCGAGGAGCGACTCGAAGAACCGGCGCTGCCTGACCAGTTCCCTCACGTCGTCGTAGAGCGCGTACACGCCGACGACCTCGCCCTCGATGGTGATCGGGGCCGCCTTGATCACCACGTCCACCAACGTGCCATCCCGGGCGGTCCGCCGGCTCACTCGTTCGAGAGGCCCCTCGAGCACGGTGCGGCTGAGGTTCGTGCTCTCCTCTCGCACCTCGTCGCTGCTCGCGACCAGATCGTCGACGTTCCGGCCGAGGGCCTCCTTCTTGGAGTACCCGAACAGTCGCTCGGCCGCGGGGTTCCAGGACGTGACGACGAGGTCCGGGTCGCACGTGACGATGGCGGTCGGACTGACCTCGATGAGCGTCTCGTAGTACCGACGCTGTCGCTCGAGGTCACGGAGCAGGTCGTCCGTCCCCCCCACGCGCGCAGCCTACGGTGGTTGCACCCCGCCCTTCCAATCAGGACCCGACGTAGCGTCGACCGCCTAGCTCAGACGCCGAGGATCTGCCGCGCGGTGAGATGACACGCGGCCGAGTGTTCCGCCTCGAGCTCCATGAGGCCGAGGTCTTCGCCGGCGCACTTCTCGTCGACGCCGGCGGCTCTACTCTCGCCAGAAGCGAGCGCCGGACACCTCGGATGGAACCGACAACCCGGCGGGATCCTCGTCGGGTCCGGCGGCTCACCGGGCAGCGCCGGGCGATCGATCCCCCCCGCCTCCGGGACGACCGCGAGCAGCGCGCGCGTGTACGGGTGCAGCGGTTCGGTAAGGACACGCCGAGTCGGTCCGAGCTCGACGATCCGACCGAGGTACATCACCGCGACGCGATCGGCGACCGTCCACGCGAGGCCGAGATCGTGCGTCACGACGAGGATGCTCATCCCCGACTCCTTTCGGAGGCGGAGCAGCAATTGGAGAATCTCTCCGCGAATCGAGGCATCGAGGTTGGACACTGGCTCGTCGGCGACGATCAGGCGCGGTTCGAGCGCCAGAGCGCCAGCGATGACTACGCGCTGGCGCTGACCGCCGGAGAGCTCGTGCGGGAACGACAGGAAGAACCGTTCGGGAGGGCGCAGTCCCGCTCGAGACAGCGCCTGCGCGACGACCTTCTCCTCGTCGCCAGGAACCTTGTGGATGCGAAGCCCTTCGGCGACCGACTCGTAGATCGTCTGTCGAGGATTGAGCGCGCCCATCGGGTCCTGGTAGACCATCTGCACGCTCCGCCGGTACGTCCGAAGGTCGCGAACCGGTCGCCCCTCGTACAGGATCTCGCCCGCGTCCGGTCGAACGAACCCCATGATCGCGCGGGCAAGCGTCGTCTTCCCGCATCCGGATTCGCC
>DASUQY010000029.1:0-5122 GCA_036280315.1 Actinomycetota bacterium | reverse complement strand
CGTTCGGCCCGAGCAGGCCGAAGACCGTCCCGGGGAAAACCTTCAGGTCGACCCCCCGAAGCGCTTCGACGTTGCCGAAACGCTTGGTGATCCCGTCGACGTGGATGGTCGCGTCCACGAGCGACGCATCCTACAGCCCATGTGTGAACGGGGCGACCGCAGCGCAACTTGGATGAGTCGACTACTGGACGCGCAGGAGCGCCGGATGCAGCTCGACCGCGCCGGGCCCGTACCGCTCGTCTAGCGCGTCGCGAACGCCCTCGTCCGCGACGACGACGCCGATCTCGACCTCGTTCGCCGTCACGTCGATCGACGACCACGTCTTCTCGATACCGAGCTGGTCGCCGACCTCGGACGCGATCTCGGCTTGGATCCGTTCGAGCTCCTTCATCGTTCGGTTGAGGCGGGTCACGCAGAGCGGGCCGCCCCAGATCTCGCGGAGCTCTGTTTCGTGTCGAACGAGGTCACCGGTGAACGCGGCTACGAAGAGGACGTCGTTCGGTGCGACCGTTCCCTCGTCCACCATCTCCGGCGGGACCAGGTAGTCGACCCAGATACCCGCCGAGTCGCCCTCGCGCTCGGCTGCTCGCATCACCATCTGGAGATGCTCTTCCGTCGCGCGTGAAGGGTCCGTCGCGATCCAGCCGCCTTCCGGTTCGGGGCACGGCGCCGCGAAGGGATCTCCTTCGTCGGGCGGTGGCTGTCGGTACGGACCGGCCTTCGTCACCATGAACTCCGTGCCGTCGTACCGGCCGACGACGTGGAACTGACCCCACGTCGTTCCGGACGCCGACGCCTCACCCACGACCATGCCCCAGTTCCAGTTGGAGATGGGGATGCCGCTGCACTGTGGGGGGTTGGAGTCGGCGACTGCGCCGACGCACAGCTCGGCGCCGTGCTCGGAACTCTGCAGGACGATGGCGTCGCTCTCGTAGAGCGTCGTTCCGTACTCGCCGATCGGAGGCGGTGGGTCGTCCCCGGGTCCGAGAGCCACCCAAGCGAGCGCGCCGGCGCCGCCGAACACGCCGAAGGCGACGATCGCCGCGACGAGCCGTTGTCTGGACCTCGGCATCTCCTCCATGACCCCCCTTCGTTCAGGGGATGGTTCTGACGGCGGTACCGCGCCGGTTGCAGTAGGCCATCTTTCAGCATCGTCGTCTCATCTCCGACCTTGAGCCCGAGGGAACACGGACGCGAGGACACACCCGGGGGTGTGTTCCGAGGGAACCGTCCAACCATCTGTGTAATGCCACTTACACTTGGAATAGGCACGGAGGTTGGTCCGTTGGAACTGCAGATGCAACGGGCGGCCGACGGCTGTCGGCTCCACGAGATAGGAAGCGAGACGAGAGATGGCTCAGCTCGACACCCAGATCCTGCCCCTCCTGCCGCTCACCACCGGCGTGGTGCTGCCAGGCATGGTCATCACCCTCACCGTCGAGTCCGACGATGCACGCCGGGCGATTACGGCCGCCGACGCGACCCGCGGCGAGATCCTTCTGGTCCCCAAGGTCGGCCAGCGCTTCGCGCAGGTCGGGACGGTGGCCAAGGTCGAGGACGTCGGGCGCCTCCAGAACGGGATGGAAGCGCTCGTGATCCGTGGACTGCACCGGGCCGTCATCAGCCGTGGGGTTCCGGGTACCGGTGACGCCGTTTGGGTCGAGGTCGACCCGCGGCCGGACGAGGTCGCCTCGGCCCGAGCGCACGAGCTCGCACGTGAGTACCGCGCGACGCTCGAGAGCATCGTGGAGGCGCGCGGCGTGCCTCAGGTCGCCGAGTTCCTTCGCGGCATCTCCGATCCCGGTCAGATCGCCGACACCGCCGGCTATTCGCCGGACCTGTCGTTCGAGCAGAAGGTCGACGTTCTCGAAACGCTGGACGTCGAGCGGCGCCTGGAGAAGGTGCTGGAGTGGGCGAAGGACGTTCTGGCCGAGCTCGACCTGAAGGACAAGATCCGCTCGGACGTCCGCGAGGGGCTCGAGAAGAACCAGCGGGAGTTCATCCTTCGTCAGCAGATAGACGCGATCCGCAAGGAGCTCGGCGAGGACTCCGAGGAGAACGTCGTCGAGGAGTACCGCAGGAAGATCGCCGAGGCGAACATGCCCGACGGTGCGCGCAAGGAAGCCGAACGGGAACTCGGCCGGCTCGAGCGTACCTCCGAGCAATCGCCCGAGTACGGCTGGATCCGCACGTACCTGGATTGGATGACCGAGATCCCGTGGGCCGTTCGGACCGAGGACAACCTCGACATCGCCGACGCCCGACGCATTCTCGACGAGGACCACAAGGGCCTCGACGACGTGAAGGACCGCATCGTCGAGTACCTCGCCGTGCGCAAGCTGCGTGACGAGCGCGGGCTCGGCCCGGCGTCGGGGCGCGGCTCGGGCGCGATCCTCACGCTCGTCGGACCACCGGGCGTGGGAAAGACCTCGCTTGGCGAGTCCGTTGCCCGAGCGCTCGGTCGCAAGTTCGTCCGCATCTCGCTCGGCGGCATCCACGACGAGGCGGAGATCCGCGGCCACCGGCGGACGTACGTCGGTGCACTGCCAGGCCGCATCGTGCGCGCGCTGAAGGAGGCCGGGACCAAGAACCCGGTGATGATGCTGGACGAGGTCGACAAGGTCGGCGCCGATTGGCGTGGCGACCCCTCGAGCGCGCTGCTCGAGGTGCTCGATCCCGCACAGAACCACACGTTCCGCGACCACTACCTGGAGGTCGATCTCGACCTTTCGGAGGTGCTGTTCATCTCCACGGCGAACGTCGCCGAGACGATCCCCGGCCCGCTGCTCGACCGGATGGAGGTCATCCGGCTCGACGGCTACACCGAGGACGAGAAGGTCGCCATCGCCCGATACCACCTGCTCGGCCGACAGCTCGAACGCAATGGGCTGAACGAGGACGAGGTTTCGGTTACGGACGAAGCGATCCGTCAGGTCGTCGGCGACTACACACGTGAGGCCGGAGTGCGCAACCTGGAGCGCGAGCTCGGCAAGGTCCTGCGCAAGGTGGCCACCAAGCTGGCGCGGGGAGACGCTCACGCGCCGGTGAACGTCGACGTGATCGACATCCGGGAGTACCTCGGACGTCCGCGGTTCTTCTTCGAGGCCGCGGAGCGCACGAGCGTACCGGGCGTCGCGACGGGCCTCGCCGTGACCGGCACCGGCGGCGACGTGCTGTTCATCGAGGCAACGCGCATGGAGGGAGAAGGCCCCGACGCGCTGATGCTGACGGGACAGCTCGGCGACGTCATGAAGGAGTCCGCTCAGATCGCGCTCAGCTACGTGCGGTCGCACGCCGAGGAGCTCGGCGTGCCGGCGTCGTCGCTCGGCGGGCGGTTCCACGTTCACGTGCCGGCGGGCGCCGTGCCGAAGGACGGACCGAGTGCAGGCGTGACGATGGTTACTGCGCTCGCTTCGCTGCTGTCGCAGATGCCGGTGAAGAGCACCGTCGGTATGACCGGTGAGGTCACGCTGCAGGGGCGTGTGTTGCCGATCGGCGGGCTCAAGCAGAAGGTGCTCGCGGCGCACCGCGCCGGGCTGAAGGAGGTCATCCTCCCCAAGCGGAACGAGGGCGACTTGGACGACGTCCCCGAGCAGGTTCGTGAGGAGATCGCGTTCCACCCGGTGGAGACGATCGACGAGGCGTTGGCGATCGCGCTCGAACGCGGGGAGGTGTCGGAGGTCGACATGCCGAGACCGCCCGAGACCGAACCGTTCGTCGCGGCGTAGCGTCGAGACTCTCCGAAGAGCGGATCGTCGGCGTCCCCAGCCGGTGACGGCGATACCATCCGCGGATGCAGCGCACGGGCCCGTACGCGGACGCGAGTCCGTTCCCGCCCATCGCGCAGTACGGGTTCCTCTCGGATCGTCACGTTCAGGCGCTCATCGCGCCGAGCGGGAACGTCGAATGGCTCTGTTTCCCAAGACCCGACTCGCCGTCGGTGTTCGCGGCGATGCTCGATCGCTCGGCCGGACATTTCCGCGTCGGCCCGCGCGACGTCACCGTTCCGGCCGGCCGGCGGTACGTGCCTGGAACCCTCGTGCTCGAGACGACGTGGCAGACCCACTCGGGGTGGATCATCGTCCGCGACGCGCTGCTGATCGGCCCGTGGTACGACGACACCCAACGCGCGGTTGAATACCAGCGTCCGCCCGACGATTACGAGGCCGAGCACTGCCTGCTCCGCACGATCCGGTGCGTGAACGGTCACGTCGAGCTCGTGATGGACTGCGAGCCCGCGCCGGACTACGCGCGATCGAGCGTCGCGTGGGAGTACCTCGGGGAGGGGTATTCGGCTGCCGAGGCGCGCACGCCTGACGGTGATCTGATGCTTCGACTCACGTCGGATCTCCGCATGGGATTCGAGGGACGCCGAGCGTATGCGAGCACGACGCTCCGCGAAGGCGACGAGCGCTTCGTCGCCCTCTCGTGGTCCGCGCACCAGCCTGCGACGAGCTATCAGGACGCCGCCGACCGGGTGTGGCGCACGCAGGAGTTCTGGCGCGAGTGGCTCAACCACGGCGAGTTTCCCGATCACCCGTGGCGGATTCACCTGCAGCGCAGCGCGTTGACCCTGAAGGGGCTGACGTACGCGCCGACGGGCGCCCTCGTCGCGGCGGCGACGACGTCGCTACCCGAGACGCCGGGCGGAGAGCGCAATTGGGACTATCGGTACAGCTGGATCCGCGACTCGGCGTTCGCGCTGTGGGGGTTGTACTCGACCGGATTCGATTCCGAGGCCGATGCGTTCTTCGAGTTCGTTGCCGACAGGACCGAGAATGGTCAGGACCTGCAGGTGATGTACGGCGTCGGCGGCGAACGCAAGCTGACGGAGCACACGCTCGACCATCTGTCGGGGTATGAGGGTGCGAGACCCGTGCGGATCGGCAACGACGCGTGGAACCAGAGGCAGAACGACGTCTGGGGCGTATTCCTCGATTCGGTGTATCTCCACACGAAGTCTCGGAACCGCGTCGGCGAGCGCGCGTGGTCGCTCGTCGTCGCCCAGGTCGACGCCGCGATCGAGCACTGGCGAGAACCCGACCGCGGCATATGGGAGGTGCGGGGAGAGCCGAAGCACTTCACCTCCTCGAAGATGTTCTGCTGGGTCGCGCTCGACCGC
>DASUQY010000028.1:0-4393 GCA_036280315.1 Actinomycetota bacterium | reverse complement strand
AAGGCGCCACGTATCGAAACGCCATCACCGGCTCATTCCCCGCGGTGACGGCCGCGGCGCATGCGACGATCGGCACGGGCGCCTTCCCCCGCACGCACGGGATCACGGGGCACAACGTTCGTCGAGGCGGACCGGTGAAGGCGTGGGGCGATCCCGGTCGGGTCGATCCGTCGTTCCTGCTCGAGCCGACGCTCGCCGATCGCTGGGCCGAGCACACGGAGAACCAGGCTTGGGTGGGCGAGCTCGGCTACCAGGTCTGGCATCTCGGGATGCTCGGACGAGGCGGCCGGCCTCGGGGCGAGTTGCCTGTTGGCGTGTTCTGGAACGAGGACGGTGGCGGGGGTTGGAAGGCCCACAACCCGGACCTGTACCGCCTGCCCCGATCCGTTCCGGGGCTCGAACGGCTCGAGTCGCTCACCGCGACGTACGGCCATCCGCCGCCATCGCCGTTCGATCCGATGGGCAAGAAGGCCATGTGCTGCTTCCCGCCCGTCGTGCGGTACGAAGGTGAGCTGATCGAGTCGACCTTCGACTCCGAGCCGATCGGCGACGACGACGTGACCGATCTCCTGTACGTCAACTTCAAGGCGCCCGATTACGCGGGACACGTGTACAACTTCGAGGACCCGCATCAGGCCGACGTGCTCGGCGCGGTCGACCAGGAGATCGGCGTGCTGTCCGAACAGCTCGAGGATCGGTTCGGGGACTCGTTCGTCTTGATCGTCACCGCCGATCACGGCCAATGCCCGCAGATCGACCTCAGCGGCGGCGTGCGCATCGACCCCATCCAGCTCGGGAGCGACCTCAGACGAGAGTTCGGCACGACCGTGTTCAGGCTGGTCCAGAACGTGGCGCCGTCCGAGGTGTACCTGGACCGCACCGCGCTGTTCGACGCGGGCGTCACCGCGGAGCACGTGGCCGCGTTCCTAGCCGAGTACCGCTACGGCGAGAACATCGGCCCGTACATCCCCCGAGCTGCCATCCGGCGTGATCGTCTCGATGCACGGACCTTCGCCGCAGTCCTGCCGACGTCGTTCATCGCGGACCTGGCGTCCGACGACCTTTCGCCCTTCGGCGAGACGTCGTATACGGACGCCGACCCGCTCGGGCTCCCGCCGATCACCTGGTAACGCGCACCGGCGTCCGTGGTACGTTTTCGCGCCCCATGACGCATGCGTTCTCCGAGACGATGCAGCGTCTTATTCGCCTGGAGGAACCGCTCATGCGGTTCTTCGCCGACTCGCCCTACGCGAGGCGCGACCAGTCCGATCCGGAGCTCTGCGACTTCGTCGCCGGGAATCCCCAAGAGGCGGCACTCACGGCGTTCGTCGACGCGCTCCAGCGCTGGGCCGTCCCCGAGGACCGGAACTCCTACGCCTACAAGTTCAACGAGCCCTACGCGCGGGAGGCCGCGGCGGCGGGGCTTCGCGAGCGCCGAGGCGTCGCCTTCCAGCCCGACGACATCATGCTCACCGACGGTGCGTTCACCGGGTTGAACCTGTCGATCCGGACGGTCGCCGATCCGGGTGACGAGATCGTCTTCTGCTCACCGCCCTGGTTCTTCTACGAGGCGTTGATCGTGTCGGCTGGAGCCACACCGGTTCGCGTCCGAGTCGACCTCGGGACGTGGGACCTCGACGTGGACGCGATCGAACGCGCGATCACGTCGCGGACGCGCGCCGTCCTGGTGAACTCTCCGAACAACCCAACCGGGAGGATCTATCCACCCGAGACCCTCGAGCGTCTCGCAGGCGTCCTGACGCGAGCGTCGGAACGGAACGGCCGACCGATCTACCTCATCTCCGACGAGGCGTACTCGAGGATCGTGTTCGACGACCGCATATTCCGCAGCCCGACGGAGTTCTATCCCTACTCGTTCCTCGTCTACACGTACGGGAAGCAGCTGCTCACGCCGGGCGAACGCGTCGGGTACATCGCCCTCCCTCCGACGATGCCCGATCGGGGGCACGTGCGCGAGGCGTTCTGGCTCGCGCAGCTGACGTTCGGTGGGCAGGGCGTCCCCGGCTCGATCTTGCAGCGGGCACTCGGCGACCTGGACAACCTCACGGTGGACATCAAGGCGCTCCAGCGGCGTCGCGATCGATTCGTCGACGCGCTCCGCTCGTCCGGATACGACCTCCACTCGCCCGAGGGGACGTTCTACCTCCTCCCGAGGAGTCCCATCGAGGACGACGTCCAGTTCACCGATCGGCTCGCGCGCGACAAGGTCTACGTGCTCCCCGGAGGGCTCGTCGAGATGCCGGGCCGGTTTCGCATCTCCGTCACGGGCAATGACGAGATGGTCGAGCGCTCGATCCCGGTCTTCGAGGCGGCCGCCAAGGGCTCGTAGGGAGCGCCGTGCCCGTCGAGACGTCGGGGCACGACCGAGCGCTCCTCTCCGGCTCGAACGGCGACGCCGCCTTGCTCGCGATGCGCATCGTCCTCGAGACCGCCGAGGTGATGGGCGCCGACCGCCTGATCGACATCGCGTCGGCGCATGTCGACGGGTGCCTCTATCACGGCGTTGCCGGTCTCGAGTTCGCCGAGCGGCTGGTCGCCGGGGACGCTCACGTTGCCGTTCCAACCACGCTGAACGTCGGCTATCTCGACCTCCTTCATCCCGAGCGTTACCGCGGCGACGGCGCGACCGCGGCGAACGCCCGCCGGCAGATGGACGCCTACGTCGCCATGGGTTGCCGTCCGACGTGGACGTGCGCGCCGTACCAGCTCCACAATCGACCCGGCTTCGGCGAGCACGTCGCGTGGGCCGAGTCGAACGCGATCGTGTTCTGCAACTCCGTCCTCGGCGCGCGGACGAACCGTTACGGCGACTTCATCGACATCTGCGCAGCGATCACCGGGCGGGCGCCGTACGCCGGACTGCATCGCGATGAGGAGCGCCCTGCGACGCTGGTGCTCCGACTCGACGGCATCCCGTCACGGCTGCTTGCGTCGGACGCGCTCTATCCTGTCCTCGGCCACGTCGCCGGCCAAGTCGCCGGCGCCGCGGTCCCGGCGATCGTCGGCCTGCCGCGCGATGCGTCGGAGGACCGTCTGAAGTCTCTCGGCGCGGCCGCCGCTTCGTCCGGATCCGTCGCGATGTTCCACGCCGTCGGGATCACGCCTGAGGCCCCCACGCTCGAGGCGGCAACCGGCGGCGCCGACGTCCCTCAGGAAACGGTGACCCTCGAACAGCTCCGTCTCGCTCGAGACGAGCTCACCACAGCGAACGGCGACGAACTAGGAGCGGTCTGCGTGGGAACGCCCCACGCCTCGCTCGCGGAGCTCGAGCGGCTCGCGACGCTGCTTGCCGGACGCCGGACGCGCGTACCGGTCTGGGTCAACACCGGCCGCAACGTGTTAGCGGACGCCGAGCGCCTCGGCGTCGCCGATTCTTTGAGGGCAGCCGGGGTCAACGTCGTCACGGACACCTGCACGTATATCGCGCCGCTCATCGGCCATGCTCCGGTCATGACGGATTCCGCGAAGTGGGCGTGGTACGCGCCCGCGAACATCGGCGTCCGGGTCACGTTCGGCAGCCTGGAGGAGTGCGTGCGTTCGGCGATCGAAGGGCATGTCGTTCGGGACGCGGAGCTCTGGGGCGATGCCTGAGGCGACAACGCTCGTCGCCGGCGAAGCCGAAGGCCGGGCACTCGTCCTGGACGAGCCGCTGAGCTTCTGGGGCGGCGTCGACCCGGCGACCGGCGACATCGTCGACGTGCACCACCCGCAGCGCGGGGCGAATGTCGCCGGCCGCGTCCTCGTGTTGCCATCGGGCCGAGGATCGAGCTCGAGCTCGAGCGTGCTCGCCGAGGCGATCCGGGCGGGAACGGCGCCCGCGGCCATCGTGCTCGCAGAGCCGGACCCGATCCTGGCGCTCGGTGCCATCGTCGCGCGCGAGCTCTACGACGTGGCGATGCCGGTCGTCGTCGGATCACGGGACGAAGTCGGTCCCGATGACACCGTGGTGGTGCGAGCAGGCCCGGACGGCGCGCTCGTCCGTCGCCGCTGATTCAGTCCGCCGCGACCTCGACCGTCAGCCAGATCTCGAAGCAGTGGTTACGGGCGAGACTCGTCACGCCGATCGTCGCGCGGCCGCCCAGTCCCGCCTCCTCGCCGAACACGTCGCGGAATAGATCCGTGGCGCCGCTCGAGACCTTGTGGACGTCGTGGAACTCGGGAAGGCAGACGACGAAGCACAGCGAGCGAACGATCGACCTGACGTTGTCGAGGGATCCGATCGCGTATCGAATGCCGGCCAGCGCGTTGATTCCCGTCAGCCGCGCAGCCTCGTACCCCTGCTCGATCGTGACCTCCGCCCCAAGGCGCCCAGGGTGCAGAACGCCACCGCCCTGGAGCTCCGGTACGTGGCCCGAGAGAAAGAGCAGCGAGC
>DASUQY010000027.1:0-2330 GCA_036280315.1 Actinomycetota bacterium | reverse complement strand
CTTTCGCCTTCCGCGCGAACCCACCGCTCTCGCCGAGCGCGCCGCCGAGATGCACGAGGACGCCTCACTCTTCGTCCCGTCGGGGCGCTGCTGCACGGCGCCCATCAGCCCGATGTCCGCGACCTGGAACCTGGCGCACGAGTTGGGGCACCCGTTCACGTGGATCCGAACGTCCTCGTCGAAATGGGGCAAGCGTTCCTCGAGCTCGTTGGCGATCCACATGGCCCGACCCTTCGTTTCGCCGAGCGCGAGCTTGCAGAACTCGATCCCCGTGCAGGCCATGAGGCCCTTGCGGAACGGGCTGGGCCGAACGGTGAGGTCCTCGTCCTCGAGGGCGTGGACGAGCTCGGCCGTCTCGCGAGGCTCGACGCCGAGGATGACCATCTTCTGCTGCGTCGTCGTTCGGATCCGACCGTCGCCGTAGCGATCGGCGAAGTCGGCGACCTTGCGGAGCTGGTGTCCTGGGATCCGTCCCGCCTTCGGCGCGAATCCCACGTAGGAACGGCCGTCTTGCTGCTCGAACACGCCGACGTGGTCGCGATGGACGTCCGATGAGGGCGGCGGAGCGGCCCCGTCGGGGAGCGCGAAGTCGAGGTACTCCTTTTCCATCGTCTCGCGGAACCAGACTGGTCCCTTGTCGGCCATCAGGAACTTGAGGCGTGCGTGGTTCCGCGAGCGCCGGTATCCGTAGTCGCGAAACACGCCGGTTACCGCGGCCCAAACGTCGGGCACCAGCTCGGGCTCGACGAACACGCCGAGGCGATTGGCGATGTGCGGGTTGGTCGAGAGCCCGCCGCCGACCCACAGGTCGAATCCCACTGCTCCGTCTGGACGCTCGACGCCGACGAAGGCGACGTCGTTCACCTCGTGCTGTGCGCATTGCTGCCGGCAGCCGCTGATCGAGGTCTTGTACTTGCGGGGAAGGTTGCTGAATTGCTTGTCGCCGACGTATCGCCGTTCGGTCTCGAGCAAATACAGCGTCGCATCGATGATCTCGTGCGCGTCGACGCCGGCGAGGGGGCACCCGATCATCACTCGCGGCGTGTCGCCGCACGCCTCCTGCGTCGACAGCCCGACCGACTCGAGCCGATCCCAGATGCGCGGGACGTCCTCGATGCGGATCCAGTGGAGCTGCACGTTCTGCCGATCGGTGACGTCGGCGACGTCGCGGCCGAACCGTTCAGAGCACCACGCGATCGCGCGCAGCTGTTCGGACGTGAGGCGTCCCCCCGGGATCCGGATGCGGAGCATGAAGAACTCGTCCTCGAGCTCGTGGGCCTCGGCGGTGGCGGTAGCGCCGCCGGGGATGCCCTGGCGTCGCTGCGTGTAGAGCCCCCACCACCGGAACCGGCTCCGAAGGTCGATCCTGTCGATCGAGCGGAAACCGTGCTTCGAATACTTCGACTCGATCCGGGCGCGAACGTTCAAGCCGTCGTCGTCGCGTTTGGCGCGCTCGGCCGGGTTCAGCGGCTCGAAGTACCCGAGCCCCCACTGGCCCTCGCCGCGCTTCCTGGGTTGTCTGGAAGTGGTGTCCGCCATCGCTGGTCTCCGGAAACGAGAAAGGAGCCGCCGGTGCGGCTCCTCCGGGTGGTTCCGGGCCTACGAGACGATCAGCGCCGCACGCGGTGGTATCGGCCGCCGACGGCGGCCACGGATTCCAGACAGCAGCACAGGCGGTCGGGGATCATCGCCGCAACCTGTCCCGCCGTGCGTGTCCGGATCATGAACCCGACTCTCCCGGGTGCGATTTGCAGATGCAACAACCTACGGACGGACCCCCGCGGGTGTCAAGGCTGCGGACGAGATCGCGGCGGCGCGTCGAGCAAGGGCTAACGCTCGCTCAAGCGAGGGAGCCCACGCGCCGTGCGGCGGCGAGGGCGCCCTCGCGTTCGACCGGCGTGAGCGGGCGAAGCGGCGCGCGCACGTCCGGCCGAACCGGCACCCCTCGAGCGCCGAGGACCTCCTTCATTGCCGAGATGAACGGCATCTGCGGTGCGATGAGCTCGCGGAGCGTCGTCACATGCTTGCTCGCCTCGTTGCTCCGTCCGTGTACCAGCGCCGAGACGACCTCGGGGAACGCCGTCGCTAGTCCGCTGACGGCACCGGCGGCGCCCTCTCCCAGCCCTTCGAGGACGAGCGGTTCCGATCCCACGAACAGATCGAGCCCGTCGATCAGGTAGGGGCGAACGTTCTCGAACGGCCGATCCGACACCTTCAGGCCGGCGAGATTTGACGTCGTCTCCCCGAGGCGCTCGATCACCGCGATCGAGATCCGATATCCGGAGCGCGCCTCGAACTCGTAGGGATAGAAGGGCAGCGGGGCGCACGCA
>DASUQY010000026.1:0-2026 GCA_036280315.1 Actinomycetota bacterium | reverse complement strand
ATCGACATCACGCACCAGGAACGTGCTCGTCGTGAGGGGGACAACCTCACGACCCACTGGCGTTCGAGCTCTCGCTGGAAGGGCGTCGAACGCCCGTACACGGCGGACGACGTGATCGCCCTCCGCGGCTCCGTCAGCGTCGAGCACACTCTCGCCCGTCTCGGCGCCGAGCGGCTGTGGTCACTCATGAGGAGCCGCGAGTCCGTGGCCACGCTCGGCGCGCTCACGGGCGGACAGGCCGTCGAGATGGTCAAGGCGGGCCTCGACGCGATCTATGTCTCCGGGTGGCAGGTGGCCGCCGACGCGAATGTCGCCGGACACACCTATCCGGATCAATCGCTCTATCCGGCGAACAGCGTTCCAGCGCTCGTCAGGCGCATCAACAACGCGTTGCAGCGCGCCGACCAGATCGCGTGGTCCGAGGGCCGCCGGGGGACGTACTGGATGGCGCCGATCGTCGCGGACGCGGAGGCTGGGTTCGGTGGGCCGCTGAACGCGTTCGAGCTGATGAAGGCGATGATCGAGGCCGGCGCAGCGGGCGTGCATTTCGAGGACCAGCTGGCGAGCGAGAAGAAATGCGGACACATGGGCGGCAAGGTCCTCGTTCCGACGCGCCATTTCGAGCGGACGCTCGCCGCGGCGCGTCTCGCCGCCGATGTCCTCGGCGTTCCGACGGTCCTCGTCGCTCGCACCGACGCGCTCTCCGGCGCGCTCCTTCAGAGCGACGTCGACGAACGCGACCGTGAGTTCCTCACCGGCGAGCGAACCTCGGAGGGGTTCTACCGTGTGCGAAACGGCATCGACGCCGCGATCGCGCGCGGGCTCGCGTACGCGCGGCTCGCCGACGTGCTGTGGTGCGAGACATCCACGCCGGACCTCGACGAGGCGCGCGCGTTCGCGGACGCGATCCACGCCGAGTTCCCCGGCAAGCTCCTCGCGTACAACTGCTCGCCGAGCTTCAACTGGCGCAAGCACCTCGACGAGGACGAGATCGCGATGTTCCAGCGTGAGCTCGCAGCGATGGGCTACCGCTTCCTCTTCGTGACGCTCGCCGGGTTCCACGCACTGAACGCGTCGGCGTTCGAGCTCGCGAACGGCTACGCCAGCGAGGGCATGCCCGCGTACGTCCGGCTGCAGCAACGCGAGTTCGAGCTCGAGGCACTCGGCTACACCGCCACACGCCACCAGACCGAGGTGGGCACCGGGTACTTTGACCGGATCGCCACGATCGTCTCCGGCGGCGATGCGTCCACGCTGGGACTCAGGGGTTCCACGGAGGAAGCGCAGTTCGAGACGGCGGAGTCACCGGCGCGGCGAGCCGCGACGGCCTAGGCGCGGATCGGCGGTTCAACGTCCGGCGGAGGGCCGGGCGGAGGTTCGGGGCTCGGCTGTGGCGGCTGGGGCTCGGGAGAAGGTTCGGGCTGCGGGAACGGCTGCGGCGGTGTCGGTGAGGGCGCCGGCGGAGTGGGCTGCGGCGGCGGAGCGGGTCCTGGTTCCGGCTCCGGGGCCGGAGTCGGCTGTGGCTCGGGTCGCGGTGGCGGCTGAGGCTGCGGCGCGGGATCCGGCTGCGGCATCGGTTCCGGCTGCGGCAACGGCTCCGGCTGTGGACTGGGAGGCGGCACCTCGAACCTGTTCACGGCTCAACCCCCGCCGGTCCTGGATCGACGACGTCGTCGGACGTTCGACGTTCGACGTTGGGATCGTCTCGGGCAGCGTCGGCGAGACGCCCGACCTCAACCTCGTGACCACACGTGAACGTCACGACCTCACCGCTCTCGGGCGCCTGCTTCGGCGGATCGACGGGCGGGTGATGCTCGTCGTACGCGATGTCGGCCAGCACACCGTTTCCGCAGATCGGGCAGCGCAACCCTGCCTGGCGCATCGCTTCCACGATGCCGAAAGGTACCCGTGCGGGGGCCACGGAAACCAACCGTTAGCATCCGCGAATGCTGCACGGAGCGATCGCCGCCGCGGTGACGCCGTTACGCGACGGCGGGTCAGCCGTCGACGAGGGCGCGTTCGCGTC
>DASUQY010000025.1:0-10067 GCA_036280315.1 Actinomycetota bacterium | reverse complement strand
TGGCCGCCGACTTGGCGCTCGAGCGCTTGGCACCACCTGTGGACGCGGGCGTCTTCTCTTTCGCCGCGTCGACCGACGCCTTCAGCGCCTGCATGAGATCCACGACCCGCGCCGGCGCGGCTTCCGCGGGAGCCTCGATCGGCTCGCCCGCGTCCTTTCGCTCGACGATCTCGATCAGTGCCTCGCGGTACTCGTCCTTGAACGACGACGGGTCCCAGGGCTCGGTCAGGTTGTCGATCAGCGCCTTGGCCATCTCGACCTCGTTCTCGCGGACCTTCTCGTCGGCGTCGACCGTGTCGAACTCGGCGGCCCGGATCTCGTCCGGCCAGAACATCGTCTCCAGGACGAAAACGCGGTCCTTGAACCGGAGCGCCGCGAGGTGCTCCTTGTCACGGAAGCTGACCTTGGCGATCCCCACCTTGTTCTCGTCGTGCAAGGCCTTGCGAAGGAGTGCGTACGCCTTGGCTCCGGTCTCGTCGGGGACGAGGTAGTAGGACTTCTTGAACAGCATCGGGTCGATCTCCTCGAGGTCGACGAACTGCTGGATGTCGATCGCGCGTGAGGATTCCACCGGCACCGCATCGAGATCCTCGTCCGTGATGATCACGTACCGATCCTTCTCCACCTCGTATCCCTTGACGATGTGCTCGAACTCGACCTCCTCGCTGTCGATCGAGCACACCCGCTTGTAGCGGATCCGGCCCATGTCCTTGTCGTGAAGCTGGTTGAACTTGAGCGACTTCTCCTCGGTGGCCGGGTAGACGGCGACGGGGATCGTCACCAGGCCGAACGAGATGGCTCCCTTCCACATGGCTCTGGGTGGCATCGGCGGCTCCTTCGAGAGCGGCGGGACCCTGCGACCAGGGCGGATGCAGTTTAGCCCGCCTGGCGGACACGACCGTCGACGAGTGGGCGGCTACGCTGCCGTCGTGCCGACACGAAAGAAGAAGGTGACGGGAGGCCGGTCGTTTACGGTCGAGTTCCCGAAACAGCTCGAGGCCGAAAAGCGCGGCGACGCCTGGTGGGCCGAGGTCGACGGCCGCGAGCTTCGCCTGTCGAACCTGGACAAGGTCTTCTGGCCCGACGAGGGATACACCAAGGGCGACCTCATCGCCTACTACCTCAACGTCGGTGGGCTGATCCTTCCCTACCTTGGCCAGCGGCCGTTGACGATGAAGCGGATGCCCGACGGCGTGTCCGGCGGGTTCTTCTACGAGAAGACCGCGCCGTCGCATACGCCCGACTGGATCGAGCGGTGTCCGGTACAGAGCGACGACGCAAGGACGGGCGTCATCGGCTACCTGATGGTGAACGATCTGTCGACGCTGCTGTACGTGGCGAACCTCGGCTGCATCGAGATGCACCCTCTGCATTCGCGCTGCATATCCGTCGAGCAGCCCGACTATCTGTTCTTCGACCTCGATCCGATGGGCGCGCCGTTCGAAGACGTGATCGCCGTGGCGCTGCACGTTCGCGCCGCGCTCGATGCCCTCGGCCTGGTCGGCTATCCGAAAACGAGCGGGGCAACCGGCGTACAGATCTACGTGCCCATCGAAAACGGGTACTCGTACGAGCAGGTGCGCGAGTTCGTCCGTCGGGTGGGCAAGATGATCGAGCGGGCGGACACCGATCGGGTCACGATGGCGTGGAAGATCGAGAACCGCACGGGAAGGGTGTTCATCGACCACAACATGAACCGCGAGGGCGCGAACATCGCGGCGGTGTACTCGCTCAGGCCCGAACCGCGAGCAACCGTCTCGACGCCCCTCGAGTGGGACGAGCTCGCAGCGGGCGTCACACCGCAGGACTTCCGCATCGACAACGTGTGGGCGCGATTCGCGGAGGTCGGCGATCTGTTCGCGGGCGTGATCGAGAAGCCACAGGACCTGACGGCTGCGCTGGAGGCACTGGGGATGCCGACCGAGAAGGCATTCCCAGGCGCGCCGAACAAGGTGCGGAAGAGCGGCGCGGCGAAGGACGATCCCGAGAAGAGCCGAACCCGGACGTCTGATGAGGTCATCGCGGCATCGAAGGACCCCAATCTCGCCGAGTACCTGCGTAAGCGCACGTTCGGACCCGGCGGCACCACGGAACCGGCCGGCGGCGAACGGGAGGGCGGGGGCAACTCGTTCGTCATCCACAAGCACCGCGCGACTCGACTCCACTACGACGTGCGGTTGGAACGCGACGGGGCGCTGCCCTCGTGGGCCGTCCCCCGCGGGCTCCCCGTACAGCCCAAGGAAAGACGCCTCGCCGTACGAACCGAGGACCACCCGCTCGAGTACGGGAGCTTCCAGGGCACGATCCCGAAGGGCCACTACGGCGCCGGCGAGGTCCGCATCTTCGACGACGGCTGGTACGAGGCGGTCGAGTGGACCGACAAGAAGGTGAGCTTCAGGCTCCACGGCCGGAAGTACCCCGGCCTCGAGTACCACTTCGTCAAGACGCGAACCGACTGGCTCGCGCTGCTCGCGTCCAACCAGGACGCGCCGCTGATCGACGTCCCTCCCGCGATGCAGCCGATGCTCGCCGAGGGCGGATGGAAGGCGTTCGACGATCCGAAGTGGTGGTTCGAGCCCAAGTTCGACGGGATCCGCTCGACGACGTACCTCGCGACGGACGTGACGCGGCTCGTGACCCGCAGGGGTCGCGAGGTGACGTTCCAGTACCCCGAGCTGAAAGACATCCACGAGCTCGTCGACCAGGTGAACGCCGTGATCGACGCCGAGATCGTGGCGTTCGACGAGGAGGGACGGAACTCGTTCGAGGCGCTCCAGCAGCGCATGAACCTCACGAACGAGCGCGACGTGAAGCGCATCATGCAACGGATCCCGGTGGCAATTGTGGCGTTCGACCTGTTGTGGCTCGATGGCAGGCCCACGATCGATCTGCCCTTGGAGGAGCGACGCGAGCAGCTCGAACGAATCGCCGAGACGGACCAACGGCTCCAGGTGGTGACTCACGTCGAAGGCGAGGGCATGAGGTTCGTCGAGGTGGCGAAGGGCCTCGGGCTCGAAGGCGTCGTCGCCAAGCGGAAGGGCTCGCGCTACCAGCTCGGGAGGCGGTCGCCCGATTGGCGCAAGATCAAGCTGACCAACACCCAGGACTGCGTGATCCTCGGGTGGACGCCCGGGCAGGGCGGGCGGTCGGTTTCGTTCGGCGCGCTGCTCGTCGGGGCGTACGTCGATGGCAAGCTGCTGTGGATCGGCCAGGTTGGAACGGGGTTCACGCAGTCGACGCTCGACCGCCTGATGAGCGTGCTTCAGCCGCTGATCAGGAAGACGCCGCCCGGCGACGATCCGGAGCTCGTGACGGTGAAGGGCGCGACGTTCGTCGAGCCGCAGGTCGTCTGCGAGGTCGAGTACCTGGAGATCACTCGCAGCACCCACAAGATGCGGGCGCCGTCGTTCAAGGGCCTTCGGGAGGACAAGGCGCCCGAGGACTGCGTGCTCGAACGCCCGGCGAAGATCGCCTAGAACGCTTCGAACGGCTCGAAACCGGCGCGGACGAGCATCGCGCGGGCCTCGCGTTCGTCGCTCCCCCGCTGGATCAACTCCCTGTAGAGCCGAACGGCCGCGAGCGTTCGACCGCACGCCGGGCAGTACTGGAAGTGCGCGTCGAGCGGCATCCGGCACCACGGGCAGCCGGTCAGGTCGATCCGGTTGTCCGGCTCGAGACCGGTATCGGAGAGCGCGTCGAGGTATCCCTTCCCGTAGTCCCACGCGATGTAGTCGTCCTCGCGGACCTCGAACGCGGGCTCGTGCATCCGCGGCTCACCCGTCTTGATCAGGTGCTCGAGGTTCTCCTTCAATAGTTCCCACTCGTAAAAGTGGTTCTCGCCACAGTCCGGGCAGGCGATGACGACGCCTTTGACGCCCTGCGCCTGGAAGACCTGGCGCATGCCGGAGAGATCCTCGATGTCGGCTCGGACGCTCTGTTCCTCGTTGGGGTCGAGCGAGCGCTCCGGGCCCTCCTCCTCCTCGTTCGGTTCTTCCATCGGCTCTTCCATCGGGTCTTCCATCAATCCTCGGCGAGATCGAACGATATGAACCCCTCGGCGTAATCGCATCCGGCGATCTTTCCGAGCTCGGCGGCACGATCGCGAACCCAGCCGTCGGCGTCTTCGACGGCCTGCGACTCGTGAGCATGCAGCGCCTCGAGCTTCAGGTCCATCGTCTTGGTGATGTCTACGAACGTATCGGGCTCCTCCGTCGCGAGCCAAAGGTTCGGGACCTCGAACGGCTCGAGCCCCTCGTCCAGGAGCTCGGGGAACTGAGGTCGGCTCGGCGCGTCGGGCATGATCGCGCACATCGCGAGCGTTCCCGCCTGCTTGTGGTCCCAGTGGTTGATGTACCCGCGCTTGCTCCACAGGCGCGACGGGTCCGGAGCGACGATCACCTCGGGCCGGACGCCGCGGACGACGCGGGTGACTGCCCTGCGGGTGTCGAGATTCACCTCGAGCTCCCCGTCTCGAAACCCGAGGAACGTCAGGCCGGCAACGCCGAGGACGTCGGCCGCAGCGCGTTGTTCGCGCTCGCGGACCGGGATCATCTGCTCGCGCGAGACGCCCGGGTCGTTCGAACCGGCGGAGCCGTCCGTGACGACGCAGTAGTGGACCTCTGTGCCCTCCTTCGCCCACGCCGCGACCGTGCCACCGCACATGAACTCAGCGTCGTCGGGATGAGCGAAGATGACGAGCGCGCTCGCGAACCCCATCGGTCAGAGCGTACCCGACCCCGTCGATACGACGGTCCCGTCAGCTGCGGCGTTCGGCGATCACGGGCACGCCGTATCGCGGGCGAAGCGTCAACACCGCCTGCGGGTCGATCGGTGCACCGGGTCGAACCCTGAGCCGCCATCGCCTGGCGATGGTGGCGAGCACGAGCGTCGCTTCCGTCTGGGCGAATGGTCGTCCGACGCATGCGCGCGGACCCGCGCCGAACGGCATGTACGCGTATCGCGGCCGGTCGTCGACCTCCAGCCACCGCTCCGGGCGGAACGTGTCGCCGTCATGCCACCACCGAGGGTCGTGGTGGAGGAGCCACGGCGAGACGACGACGATCGAGCCCTTCGTGATGGTGTGCTCGCCGGCGCGATGCTCCGCGATCGCGGTTCGTCCGATCGCCCAGGCCGGCGGACGCAGGCGGAGCGATTCTGAGATGACGGCGTCGGTGTAACGCAAGCGTGGCAAGTCTTCGAACGTGGGCTCGCGGTCGTCGAGGACGTGGTCGAGCTCGGCGTGGAGCGCGCGTTCGCTGTCCCGATGCTCCGAGAGCAACCACCACGTCCATGCGAGCGCGTTCGCCGTCGTCTCGTGACCGGCGAGGAACAGCGTGAGCGCCTCATCACGAACCTGGCGATCGGTCATGCCATCGCCGTTCTCCGAAGCGTCGAGCAGCAGCGACAACACATCGTCCCCGCGAGGGCCGTTCCGCCGCTCCGCGATCATGCCCTCGACGACGCGGTTCAGCTGCGACTCGATCCGCCGATAGCGGCGCATCGTCGGCGACGGCAATCGAACGATCAGGCGGTACAGCGGCGAGTACACGCGATCGAAGATCTCCAGCGCCTCGGTCAGCGCGCCAGTGATGACGCGTGCACGGTGGTCCCCGACGCCGATGCCGAAGAGCGCCTCTCCCACCACCGCGAGCGTCAGCGCGGCCATCTCCGCGCGCGCGTCGAACGACTGCCCGTCGCGCCAGCCATCGGACATCATCGTGGCGTGTCGAACCATCGCGCCGGCGTGCGACGCGATCGGCTCACGGTGGAACAGCGGCTGGATCAACCGCCGGTGCCGCTGGTGGTAGTCGCCTTCGCTCGTGAGGAGGCTCTCACCGAGGAGCATCTTCGTCGCCTGGATCGTGGGGCCCTTGTGGAACGAGCGGTGATCGGTGACGAACACGCCCTGGACGAGGTCCGGGTGGTTCAGCAGCCACGAGTCGGCGCCCGGAACGCGCGCTCGCACCACGTCGCCTTCGGCCGCGAGGCGTTCGAGCAGCCCGAGCGGGTCGCGGCGAAACGCCCGAAGCGTGCCGAGCGCGCCGAGCCTGCGTGCCCCCACCGCCGGCGAGACCATCCCGATCGCCACAGGCATCACCCTTTCGTGCGGAGCCTACGTTCGCTCGCTCACTTCTTGAGCCCCCGCACCCCCAGCGCTGTTGCGGGGACTACGTTCGCTCGCTTCCGCTCGCTCACTTCTTGAGCCCCCGCACCCCCAGCGCTCGTTCGATCGCCTCGATCTGTTGGCGAACGCTGCGCGGACTCGGGCCGCCCGGAGCCGCACGTGCGCGGACGGAACGGGCCGCGTCCAGGAGCTCGGCGCCGATCGGGACACCGAACGCCGTCCACTCCTCGGCCGAGAGGTCGCGCAGCGAGCGCCCTTCCGCCTCGAGCGACGCGACAAGCTTGCCGACGCGCTCGTGTGCCTCACGGAAGGGGACGCCGCTCGTGACGAGTGCCTCTGCGATGTCGGTCGCGTACAGGCCGTCGGCCTCCGCGGAGCGGCGCATCGCGTTCGGGTGGAACGTCAGCGTGGCAACGCAGCCGGCGAGCGCGGCGCCCGCGGCCTCGAGCGTGTCCGCTGCGTCGAACACCGCTTCCTTGTCCTCCTGCAGATCGCGGTGGTACCCGAGCGGAAGCCCATGCAGGACCGTGGATACCGCGACTAGGTCGCCGAGCACACGTCCGGCCTTCGCGCGCGCCAGCTCCGCGACATCGGGGTTCCGCTTGTGCGGCATCATGCTCGAGCCGGTCGCGTACGCCTCGTCGATCGCCACCCAGCCGAGCGACTCGTCGGAGAACCGGGCCACGTCCGCAGCGAGACGAGACAGATGCGTGGCGCAGATCGAAGCGCAGGCGAGGAATTCCTGCACGACGTCGCGATCGCTCACGGCGTCGATCGAGTTCTCGAACCGTGCCTCGAACCCCAGCCGCCGCGCCGTCGCCTCGTGGTCGAGCCTCAGCGTCGACGTCGCCAGCGCGCCGGCGCCGAGCGGAGAGACGCTCGACCGTCGCCGCCACCCTGCGAACCGGTCGAGGTCGCGAACGAGGGCCCACGCGTGCGCGAGCAGGTGATGGCCGAGCGTCACCGGCTGCGCGAACCGCGCGTGCGTCGTTCCGGGCATGACGGTCTCGGAATGGTCGCGGGCGTGACCCAGCAGAGCGCGCGCACACCGCTCGATCAACTCGCTGATGCGGTCCACGCCATCGAGCAGCCAGAGCCGAAGATCCGTCATCACCAGATCGTTTCGCGAGCGGCCCGCATGCAGCTTGGCGCCGACGTCGCCGAGCCGCCGGATCACGCCGCGTTCGATCGCGGAATGCACGTCCTCATCCGCGGGATCGAACGCGAACGTCCCGGCGCTGATCTCGTCGCCCACCTCGCGGAGGGCCTTCTCGATCTGTCCCGCCTCGGCGGCGGTGAGCAACCCCGCATCCTCGAGCGCTCGAACGTGCGCGACGCCGGCATCCACGTCGTACGGTGCGAGGCGAACGTCGAACGAGAGGCTTCGGCCGAGCTCCGCGGCCTCGGGAGCCGGCGGTGTGGTGAAGCGCCCGGACCACAGCGGCGTCTCGCGCTTGGTCACGCGTCGCCCTGCTTGGACGACCACACCTTCAGCGGCAACCCCCAGAGCTTCACGAAGCCTTCGGCGTGCCGCTGGTCGAACGCATCCTCGCCGCCGTACGTCGCCAGCGACAGGTCGTACAGCGACGACGTCGAGCGCCGACCGACGACGCTGCAACTGCCCGGCGAGAACCGCAGAAGGACTTCGCCATCGAGGTGTCGTTGCGTCTCCCCGACGAACTCGTCGAGTGCCAGGCGAAGAGGGCTGAACCACTGACCGTCGTAGACGAGCTCCGACCATCTCCGCTCGACGCCGGGCTTGAAGTGCGCCACCTCTCGCTCGAGCGTCAGATCTTCCAGGGCGCGGTGCGCGAGGATCAGCGCGAGCGCACCGGGAACCTCGTACAGCTCACGGGACTTGATGCCCACGCGTCGGTTCTCGATCATGTCGACGCGCCCGAACCCGTACCTGCCGCCGACGTCGTCCACGTTCCTGATGACGGCCGCGAGCGAAAGAGCGGCCCCATCGATCGCGATGGGGATCCCGCGCTCGAAGCCGATCGTCACCTCGGTCGGTTCGTTCGGCCGCTCGTACACGGGGGCGGTTCGGGCGAACGCGTCCTCGGGCGCTTCCGCCCACGGATCCTCGAGCGGACCGCACTCGATCGTTCGTCCCCACAGGTTCTCGTCAACCGAGTAGGACGCGGCGACGCGCGAGATCGGGATCCCCCACTCGGCCGCGAGCGCGACGGCCTTCTCGCGCGGGATGCCCGGATCGCGGATCGGCGCGAGCACGCGAAGGTCGGGCGCGAGCACGCCGAACGACAGCTCGAACCGCACCTGATCGTTCCCCTTGCCGGTGCAACCGTGTGCGACCGCGCCGGCACCCACCTCGCGCGCGACCTTGACGACCTCGTCGGCGATGAGCGGCCGCGCCAGGCTCGAGACCATGGGGTACTTGTCCTCGTAGAGGCCGTTCGCCTTGACGGCACGTGACAGGAACTCGTCGGCGAACCGGTCGACTGCGTCGACCACACGCACCTCGGCCGCGCCCGCGAGGTCCCCCCGCCGGCGGATCTCCTCCACGCTCTCGTGCTGGCCCACATCGACGGCGACGGCGTGCACGTCGTATCCCTGCTCGGTGAGCCATCCGACGGCGACGGACGTGTCGAGTCCGCCCGAGTACGCGAGGACCGCGCGTTGCGTCACCGCTCCTCACCTGCCGCGATCCGTTCGAGCATTCGCTCGATCGAACGCGCCGTTCGTCCCTTGCGCGGGACGACGAGGATCGTGTCGTCGCCGGCCAGCGTGCCCGCGACGGCGTCGAGCTCCGCCCTGTCCACGGCTTCGCCGAGCGCGTTCGCCGCGCCGGGCGGCGTTCGAATGACGAGCAGCTCGCCCGCGCCCTGGGAGAGCGACAGCGCGAACTCGTTCAGAGCATGCCGCAGCACCGCCGACGGCGGAGCGGCGTCCGCGCGTCCCGGAACGACGTACCGAAGCCCACGCGCGTCGTGGACCCGCGCGAGACCGAGCTCCTCGACGTCCCGGCTGATCGTTGACTGCGTCGCCTCCAGGCCGAGGGCGCGGATTCGCTTGCGGATCTCCTCCTGGCTCGCGAGGCGCTCCCGTCCGACGAGCGAGAGGATCGCCTGCTGGCGCTTGGCCTTCGTCGCGGTGCCGTTGCGGTTCACGGCGCTTCGCCTGACGCGGTTCGGTCGGGCGTGATCATCGTGCCGACGCCCTCGGGCGTGAACAACTCGAGGACCAGCGAGTGCTCGACCCGTCCGTCGAGCAGGTGCACGCGCGAGACGCCGGCTTTCAGCGCTCGAACCGCGCTCTCGAGCTTCGGGATCATGCCGCCGTCGACGACGCCTCCGCCGGCGAGGAGGTCGAGCGCGTCCTGGACGCCCAGCTCGGAGAGTAGGTCTCCCGCCGGCCCGATCACGCCCGGAACGTCGTTCGCGTACACGAGCTTGTCCGCCTCGAGACCGATCGCCAGCTCCGCCGCCATCACGTCGGCGTTCACGTTGTACGGATGGCCTTCCGGGTCGGCGGCGATCGAAGCGACGACGGGGACGAACCCCTTCGCCATCAGCGTGCGGACCACCTCGGCGTTCACGCGGACGATCTCGCCGACGTAGCCGAGATCGGGCTCGGCCTGCCGTCGGGCGACGGCCAGTCCACCATCCACGCCCGACAATCCGACCGCCGGCACGTCGCCCGCGATGAGCAGGCCGGTGATACGCGTGCTGACCTGGCCGGCGAGCACCATCGTCGCCACGTCGAGCGTCTCGCGGTCCGTGACCCGGACCCCGTTCACGAACGACGCCTGGAGACCGAAGCGCTCGGAGACCTCGGTCACCTGCGGACCGCCGCCATGGACGACCACCGGGTGGATCCCCGCATGCAGCAGGAGCGACACGTCCTCCGCGAACGACCTGGATAGCGGCGCGCGCTCCATCGTGGCGCCGCCGACCTTGACGACGACGACCTTCCCCCAGTG
>DASUQY010000024.1:0-3433 GCA_036280315.1 Actinomycetota bacterium | reverse complement strand
GGCCAGGGCAAGACTTCGGGGGGAGGCGGCCACGGACGGCATACCAAACACCACCGTCGGTGGAACGACAACCCACCCGCCGGTAGCGTGGATGAACGTGAACACGCGCAGGCTATTGGTCCTACTGGCGGTCCTCGCGGCGATCGGCCTGCCGGCGGGCGCACTGCAAGCGCTCTGCGTCGGCCGATCCTGCGATACGGGAACGAACGAGGCGCCGCGCGTGCCGTTCTGTCCCCTCGACGCCAAGCTCCGTCAGCTGATCGCGAACGGGTACCGCGAGGGTCGCTCCGCCGACGTTCTCGGCGTAGCCAGTGACATACCCATCTTCACCGAGCTCGGCGGCACGAGGATCGCGTGGCCGAGCGCCAACAACGACACCCGTGTCCCCGTGGTGTTCTGGGGCTCGGGCGTCGCGTCGGGCGCGACTATGCCGCGAAACGTCAGGCTCGATCGGATCGCGCCGACGGTGAGCGAGATCCTCGCGTTCGATCGGCCGTTCCCGGACGTTCGCTCCGGCGAGCCGATCGAGGAAGTAGCGGCGCGAACGGGATCGCCGCCACGCCTGGTCTTGCTCATCGCATGGGCGTCGACAGGAACGGCGGACCTCGAGGACAACCCGAAGGCGTGGCCCTACGTTCGATCGCTGATCGAACGTGGCGTCGGAACCCTCGACGCGACGACGGGGTCCTTGCCGCTCGATCCCGCTGCCACGCTCACGACGATCGGGACGGGCGGGCTGCCATCACAGCACGGCATCACAGGCTCGTTCGTCCGCAACGACGTGTCCGGCTCTCACGCCGGCGAGGTGCACGAAGCGTTCGCCGACGGTGCCCCAGTCCACGTGATCGCCACGCTCGCCGATGATCTCGAGGAACATGCCGATCCGCGAACGCTCGTCGGTCTCGTCGCGGCGGATGAGCGCGACCGCGGATTGGTCGGCGGCGGGTGGTATCCAGGTCAGGATCCCGTCGACGTGGTGTACGGCGACACTGCCGCGGCCCCGCTCGCGGTCGACGTAGATCTCGAGTCCGGCTACGGCGCGAACGCCGTCTCCGACCTCATCGGCGTCGTGCTTCACGGCGGCATCCACCGCCTCGATCGGTTGACACGGGAGATCGTCCGTTCGTCCGAACGCGCGACGAATCGTTCCGTCCTCGTCGTCGTCGCCGGTACCGGGACCAGCGAGAGACATCGACTCGCGATGCCCGACACGACTCTCGTCGACGCCGTCGAGGATGCCGTTCCCGGCACCCGGCGCGTCGTCGAGGCGACGGTCGCCGGCGGGGTGTACCTCGATCAAGCCGTCCTCACCGAAACGGGCGTGACGGGCCGGGGCGCCGCCGACGCGATGTTGGACGTGACGAGCTCGAACAGCGAGACGATGATGGTTGACGCTTTCCAGGGATTCGCCGTCTCGTTCTCGAGGTACTGCTGATGGCCCTCGCCGCACCTCGTTCCCGTCCGGTCACGGCGCGCACCGTGATACTCGTTGCGACCGCACTCGTCCTCGGAGCCGTCGCGCTCCGTGCGCTCGACCCTCAGCGCGTCGCGTGGATCCGCTCGTACATCGTGATCTTCGGATCGCTCCTCGTTCAGGCGCTCCCGTTCGTGACGCTCGGCGCGCTCGCCGCCGCGCTCGTCGAGGTGTTCGTGCCGATCGGAACGCTCGAGCGGCTCGCCCGGCTGCCGCGTCCCCTGCAGCTTCCGGCCGCCGCGCTCGCGGGACTCGCGTTCCCTATCTGCGAGTGCGGTTCCGTCCCGGTCGCGCGACGGCTCGCGCAACGAGGGCTCATGCCGTCCGCGGCAGTGACGTTCATGCTCGCGGCGCCTGTCGTGAACCCGGTCGTCATCGCGTCGACGTTCGTCGCGTATCGGGCTCGGCCGTCGACGTGGACGATGGTGGGCGGGCGGTTCGCGCTCGGCATGCTCGTCGCCATCGCCGTCGGCTGGGTGATCGGCAACCGTTCTGTCGATGAGCTCCTCAAGCCGAATCCGGAGGACGTGCACGAGCGGCATCTGCCCGTCGAACGGCCAGAGGCGCGCTGGCGGCGGTTCTTCTCACACCTCGGCAACGACTTCCTGTTCATGGGGCGCTATCTGATCCTCGGCGTGACGATCGCCGCCGCGATCCAGACGTTCCTGCCCGCATCTGCGCTCACGAGCGTTGCCGGCGTTCCGGTCGTTTCGATCGTCGTGATGATGGTCCTCGCCGCGGCGCTCTCGCTGTGCTCGGAGTCCGACGCGTTCGTCGCCGCCTCGTTCGTGCAGTTCGGACCCGCGGCGCAGCTCGCGTTCCTCGTGTCCGGCCCGATGGTCGACGCGAAACTGCTGACCCTCTACGCCGGCACCTTCCGCCGGGGGTTCGTTCGTGCCGTTGTCGCCGTCGTCTTCGTGACGACGCTCGTCTCGACGTTGTGGCTCGGAGTGATAACGGGATGAGCGAGACGGTCGTCGAACACGGTGGCGTCGGCGTCCGGGCCGCGCACTCGACACCGCAGCGCTGGAGCGCGGTTCGCCTGGCTGGGGGCGTCGTTCTCGGCGCGTGGGCGGCGGCGTTCTGGTTCCTGCTCGTCACGGGACGCGACGCGCTGTACCTGTCGACACGGACGGAGTGGGTCGTGCCTGTCGCTGCAGTGCTGCTCTCCGCGGCAACGCTCGGCCGTTTCGCATCCGCTCGATCGAGCCACCCCGAGCCGCTCGACCGTCGAGAGCTCGGCGTCGTCGTCGCCATGATCGTTCCGGTCCTCGTGCTGACGGCCCTACCGGCGGCGACGCTGGGCTCGTACTCGGCCGGCACCCGTGCACCCGTGTCCGGTTCGCGGTTCTCGGCGTCGCCCGGCGACGTCGCCACCGGCGAGCTCTCGCTCGTGGATGTGGCCGCCGCGCAGACGACGCCGGAGGCTGAACGAGCGCTCGCAGGCCGGGCCGGCGAGACGGTGACCTTCGTCGGCTTCGTCGCTCGGTACGGCAGCACGCTCGCCGACGAGTTCATGCTCACCCGTTACGTGGTTTCGTGCTGCGTGGCGGATGCCACTGTGGCATCCGTTCGCGTCGTCAACGTCACGCCGGGACGGTTCGACGAGAACGACTGGGTCGAGGTGACCGGCACGATCTACCCGATCGGTCGAGAGGTGATCGTCGACGCCACGTCGGTGGGCGCCGTCCCACGACCGGACCGACCCTACCTCTCGGCCTGACGAGACGCCGTTGCGCCGCTTCTGTTCCCCTCGCATCGGCGACATGTGCCGATCACGTCGAGCCGGTGTCCTGCGGCAGAGAACCCACTCCTGCCTGCGACGTCGGACACTGTCTTCGCCATGAAGCGCTCGAAGCTCGGCGGCACCGTCACGTCCTCGACCGTCCCGCAGCTGCGGCACACCAGATGGTGATGGTGCTCCGTCAGGTCCTCGGCGAGCTCGTACCGCGTGAACTC
>DASUQY010000023.1:0-2767 GCA_036280315.1 Actinomycetota bacterium | reverse complement strand
CCAGAGGTGCGCTCCTTTCGGCTCAGATACCTGCGGGAATGCTTCGGGGCCCGGGCGTCGGATCGACGCTCGAAGCCCTGCGCGATGGTAGCACCGGGGTCTGGATGCGCCGATACCCCGTTCGACCGACGGCGTGCGCGCATGCGGACGTCGTGATCGTCAACGGATCCCGCTGTCGACCGGAACGACGACCTCGACGAATGCGCCGGCCGTGACGGTCACGGCGACGGGCTTCGCAAACATACCGGGGCCGTCAGGATCGACGACGGCCTCGAGCATGTAGCGACCGGGTGGCAGTTCGAGCTCAAAACGACCGTCTTCGCCGCTCGTCGCCTCCGCGATTGCCCCGCCAGCGGCTAGCGCCCGAACCTCGACGCCCCCGAGTGGCTCGTCCGGACACGGGTTCCCCTCCTGCACGACCGGGCAGGTCGGCCCGAGGAGGACCTGGCCACGGACGCCGGACGATAAGGCCTCGTCGCCACCGTCCGACGCGCACGCCGTCAAGAGGAGAACAACAAGGAGTGAGACGAGTGGGAGACGGCGCATCCCAGGTAAGACGCCTCGACGCGATGCGGCCGTTCCCCGGGGGAACACCTCAAACGTCCGCGTACGCCTCCGGCTTGAGCGTCGCGATGTACGGGAGGTTCCGGAACTTCTCTGCGAAGTCGAGGCCGTACCCGACGACGAAGTCGGGCGGGATCTCGAAACCCACGTAGCGGATGTCCAGGTGGACACGTTGGATCCCCGTCTTCTTCAGGAGCGCGCAGACCTCGAGGCTTGCGGGGCGTCGCCCGCGAAGGTTCTTCAGCAGGTAGTTGATGGTGAGCCCGGAGTCGACGATGTCCTCGACGAGCAGCACGTGGCGCTCCTCGAGGTCGTGTTCGAGGTCCTTGAGGATCCGGACGACACCGGACGTCTTCGTCGCGGCGCCGTACGAGGCAACGGCCATGAAGTCTGTCTCGACGGGCATGCGGATATACCGAGCGAGGTCCGCCATCACCACGAATGCGCCCTTGAGGACGCCGATCAGCAAGAGGTCGCGACCCGCGTAGTCCTGCGCGATCTGTTCGCCCAGCTCACGCAGCTTCTGCTGGATCTCCGCTTCGGTGATGAGCACCCGCTCGATGTCGCGCTCATACGCTTCGGCATGCGGCGCAACGGCGGGTGGCGGTGCCGCTTGCTCGATCTCGGACAGCGCCGACCGGCCTTCCATCTCGCCCCCCTTCACACCCGGCTCTCGGGGGAAGTGCGAGAGAGGGAAACATACTCTCGCTCGCGACGAGCCTTCAATCCAGACGGAAGGTCGCGACTGCGGCCGGGTCGTCCTCGCGCGAGGTCGAGCACAGCGACGATCGCCTCCCTCGTCCACGGCGCCGTTGCATCCTCGAGCGCCAAGACGTTGTAGACGGCGAGCCGGATCACTCGCGAGGCAACCGCTTCTGGCAGCGTGACGAGCGCATCGGCGTCGACCCGGACGGCGTCGCGGGAGCCGCTCACAACTCTCGAAAACGCCTCCACTGCGGCGCGCGAGAGCTCCATCCGCGACTCGCGCAGCAGCGCCGCCGAACGGGCGATGGGCGCCTTCACGTTGCGTCCCGTTGCCCGTTCCATACCCGGGATCACCTTCAGCCGGATTGCGTTCCGCAGAAGACGCGTGTCCCTGTTGGTCGGATCGCGCCGCGGGCGAAGGTGGAGAGATCTGCAGAACGCTTCGACGTCGGCGCGCTCCACATCGAGGAGCGGCTCCGCGAGGCCGGAGTTCCCGTGTTCGTTCCCCCCTGGCCAGATCCCGCTGAGCCCTTCGAGGCCCGTCCCGCGAATCAGGTTCAGAAGGACCGTCTCGGCCTGGTCGTCGAGCGTGTGGCCTTCGGCAGTCACGGACGCACCGATCGACCTTCGAACCTCGTTCGCCGCGTTCATCCGGCGAACGGTCGCCCAGGCTTCGACGGACATGCCTTTCCCCGGCCGGTCCTCCGCTGCGCGCGCGTGGAACGGGAGACCGAGCCGCTCCGCAAGTCGGCGAACGTACTGGGCATCCCTCGCCGAGTCTCGGCGAAGGTGGTGATCGAAATGGAAGACGTGGAGCCGGATCTTGAACAACCGGCGCAGGTACCAGAGCGAGTACAGGAGACAGACGGAATCCGGACCGCCCGAGACGCTGACGAGAACCGCCTCGCCGGGGCGGAACATGTCGTGCTCGCGAACCGTCCTCGTCACCCGCTCGAGGACGCGGGCGACGGCCGGAGGATGACGCGTCAGGCGGCGGCTATCCCCACCGGTTCACGACCCCGCGACGCGTGACACCCAGCGCGCCGGCTCCGCGATCTCTTCGAGCGTGGGGAGGTGCTCCTCGCGTTCCCAGATGCGGTTGAAACCGTCCATGCCGACACCGTCGACGACTGCATGCACGAACCGCTCACCGGTGTTGTATTGAGCGATCTTCGTCTCGAACCCGATCGCTCGCTGAAAGCCGCGCTCCATCCCACCCGCTCGCCGGCGTTCCTTGAGCGCTCTGCGCATCCGATCGATGTCCTGCACCTGACCCGCCGCCACGCGATTCATGACGAACGACGCGTGGCCCTCCAGGAGCGACATGAACGCTTGCATCTTGGCGAACAGCTCGCGTTGGACGTCGTTCATCAAGAGCATGATGCCGTTCGCCCCTCGCCAATCGGCACCCGCGCGAATCTCGTCGGCGGCGCGGCGGATCTGCGCCATCACCTCGCGCGAGTCGACCTGCACCGTGTCGATGTACGCGTCGATCTGC
>DASUQY010000022.1:0-2439 GCA_036280315.1 Actinomycetota bacterium | reverse complement strand
ATCGTCGGCGGCGCGCTGCTCGTGATCGGCTCGTTCCTGTCGTGGGCGGAGTTCTCAGGTGCCGGGCAGAGCGAGGTCGTTTCTGGCGTGGACATGACTGACGGCTGGGTCACGGTCGTGGCGGGTCTCGTGATCGTCGCGGTGGGAATCGGGGCAACGACGGCACCCCAACGCCCGCTGGCCGTGGCAGCTGGGATCGTGAGCGCCTTCGGTGTGGGTTTCGGTCTGTTCGACGCGCTGACGCTCACCGACAGCGCCCTCGACAGCGTGGCAGAGGAAACGGCGATGGCGACGAGCGTTTCGTTCCAGGAGCTCCGAGCGCTCCTCGACGTGTTGATCGACAGCGGCCAGATCGGTATCTCCATGGGCATTGGCCTGTACGTGGTGATCGCCGGGGGCGTCATCGCCGTCGTCGGCGCCGGCGTGCAACTCGCGGCGGCGCGAGCCCAGGCCGATGAGGTGCCATCGTCAATACAGGTCGCCGCGAGCGACCCTGGCTCGACCGTGTGAACGTCGATGAGTTCAGTCTCGACACGCACGGCCGTCGAGTGGTGGACATCACCGATCGGGTCGCGGAGTTCGCGTCGAGCTCCGGTGGCGACGGATTGCTCCACGTGTTCGCGCCGCACGCGACGGCGGGTCTCGCGTTGATGGAGACGGAATCGGGATCGGAGGAAGACCTCGAGGAGCTGCTCCAGCGGCTGCTGCCGCGCGACGACCGATACGCGCACCGTCACGGCTCGGTCGGACACGGCGGCGATCACCTGCTGCCCATCCTGGTGTCTCCGTCGCTGGTCCTCTCGGTCCAGAGCGGGCGAGTGTCGCTCGGCACGTGGCAGCGGATCGTCCTCGTCGATCCGAACCACGAGAACGACACGCGCCGAGTGCGGCTGTCGTTCCTGAGCGGCTGACACCAGAGAGCTACAGGTACTGGCCCGGTTGCGCCTCCCGGCCGTTCGCCGGAGACGCAATCGCCTGGACATCGCGCTCGCGCATGAGCAGGAACTCGCGCCCATCGAGCTCGACCTCCAGACCGGCCTGCGGCAGGTAGAGGATGCGGTCGCCGGCACGAACGGCGCGGACGTCAGGGCCGACCAGCGCGACCTCGCCCCAGACGCATCGCTTCGGCGCGGGCGCCGCCGTGGCCGGGATGAGCAGCCCGGCCCGCGTCTTGCGTTCGCCATCCTCGGGGTTAGCGACAACGATCCGGTCGCCGGTGAGCCGGACCTCTTCCTTGGGGGTCCGCTTTCCTCGTGCCTTCGGCTTGTGTTTGGGCGCCGCGCTCACCAGCCGATTGTCGCACGCGACGAGCCGCGGACCCGTCCGCGGATCTCGCAGACCGCGTCGCGCGGATCTCGCAGACCGCCTGATAGGTTGCACGCCCGTGAACGCCGGGGATCTCGTCGACGAGGCCGTCAAGACACTCAAGGCTTCCCCGGCGATCGATCACTGGCAACGAGATCGCGAGCTCATCGAGGCCGAAGACCTGCTCGGGCACGCGATCGGTACTGGGGACTTCGACCGCGACACCGAGGTTTCCCCGGGCGCCCGGCGTCGCTTCGAGCGGATGATCGAGCGTCGCGCGAAGGGCGAGCCGGTCCAGCTGATCAAGGGGTACGCGACCTTCCGCGGTTTGGAAGTTCTCGCTCGGCCGGGCGTGTTCGTCCCACGCGACTCGACGGAGTTCCTCGCAGAGCAGGCCGTTCGACGGGTGCGTCGCAGGAGACAACCGGTGCTCGTGGACGTTGCGACCGGCGGAGGGGGCATCGCGCTGGCCGTTGTGAACGAGGTTCGGCGCGCGCGCGTCTACGGCACCGACATCTCCCCTGAAGCGATCCGGGTCGCACGGGCTAACGCGCGCAAGCTCCGCCTCCCAGCGACGTTCGTGGTCGGTGATCTGTTTGGCGGGCTGCCGAAGCACCTCCGTGCCGGCGTAGACGTCGTGACCTTGCACCCGCCGTACGTCGCCAGGTCGGAGCTCCGCGAGTTGCCCGAGGAGATCCGACGGTGGGAGCCGGCGCATACGCTCACCGACCGGAGTCCCGATGGACTGCGAATCGTGGAACGGAGTACGACCGAGGCGCCGGCGTGGCTCCGTCCGGGCGGCTGGCTGCTGATCGAGGTGAGTCCCGATCGCGCGCGCGCCGTGCGCTCCGTGATGCAGCGAACTGGGTTCCGTGACGTACGGAGCACGATGGATCGCGGGTTCAAGGTGACGCGCGTGCTCGTCGGTCGGTCGCCCTGAACCGGGGGGCTTCGGACCGACTGGGTTGGGCGGAGGGGGCGCGAGGAGCCGGCCTTTCGCGGCCGGCTCCCCGCTCCAGAGGGGCGCATGCCTCTTGGCAGACCGGACGCTAACCCCTCGGTGTGTCGCGCTGGAGGCGGTGATGTGGCCGGGCCGTGAATCCGACACCGCGTCCCCCTCGCGTTGCACCGGAA
>DASUQY010000021.1:0-3401 GCA_036280315.1 Actinomycetota bacterium | reverse complement strand
TCCGATCATCCCGGTCGTGTCGGTCACCGGGACGAACGGCAAGACGACGACGGTGCGGCTGTTGGCTCACCTGGTGCGATCGGCCGGCAAACGCGTCGCGTATTCGTCGACCGACGGTGTATACCGCGACGACGACGAGCTCATCGAGGAGGGCGACTACTCGGGATTCGGCGGCGCGGCGAAGGCCCTCGAGCAGCGGCCGGACGTTGCCGTGCTGGAGACGGCGCGTGGCGGCATCCTGCTCCGCGGGATCGGCGTGTTGCACAACGACGCGGCGATCGTGACGAACGTGTCGGCCGATCATCTCGGACTGCTCGGCATCAGAACGCTCGACCAGCTCGCCGAGGTGAAAGCGACGATCACGAAGATCACGCGATCCGGGGGATGGGACGTGCTGAACGCGGACGACCCGCGCGTGCTCTCGATGCGGCGCGGTGCCAGCGGCCGCATCTGGATGTGTTCGCTCGATCCCGACCACCCCGCGGTGCGCGAGACGCTCGTAGAGGGCGGACGCGCGACGGTTCCGCTCGACGGGTGGATGACCGTGCTGGAGCGCTCGCACTCGCGCGCGCTCGTGCCGCTCGTCGACGTCCCCGTCACGATCGCCGGCATCTCGAGCATGAACGTGATGAACGCGATGCAGGCGGCCTCGGCCGCGCTCGGGATCGGGTTGCCCGAGCGGGCCGTCGTGCGGGGGCTCCGCTCGTTCGTCCTCGATCCGGAGCGGAACCCCGGACGGGCGAACCTGTTCGAGCTCCACGGCCGCGCGGTCGTCGTCGACTACGCGCACAACGAAGCCGGCATGCGAGGGCTCATGGAGCTGTGCGACGGGCTCCGGCCCGCAGGCGCGGAGATCTGGCTGGCGATCTGCGCCGCCGGTGACCGAACGGACGAGATCTTGCATCGGGTCGGGTATCGCGCGGCTCGCGGCGCGGACCACGTGGTGATCGCGGAGCTCCTGCGTTACCTGCGCGGTCGCGAACGCGAGGACGTGATCGACGGACTTCGGGCCGGCGCCATCGACGCCGGAGCGGAGGACGTGGACGTCCATCCAGACGAGCTCTCGGCACTCCGGGCGATGCTGCAACGCTCGCGCCGCGGCGACGTGGTCGCGGTGACGGCGCTCGGGATGCGGCCAGAGGTGTTCGCATGGCTCGGGCAAAATGGCGGCGTGCGCCTCACGCCCGCCATGGTTCGACGGCACGTGGCGGCGGCACGTCGTTCACGCGCCGCCAAGTAGCATCGACGTCGAAGTCCAACAGACGAAGGTTCGAGCAAGGAGCGGAAATCGAATGGCCGCAACCTCCACGATGTCGGACCTCGGCAGCCGGATGCCTTCATTCGCATTACCCGACGTGACGACCGGAAGGACGGTGAGCGACGCCGACGTCGGCGGAAGCACCGCCCTGCTCGTCATGTTCATCTGCCGGCATTGCCCGTACGTCGCGCACGTTCGGGAGGAGCTCGCTCGCCTCGCCGTCGACTACGCGGACGCGGACGTCGCCTTCGTCGCGATCAGCTCGAACGATCCCGAGACCTACCCCGAAGACGCGCCGGAGAGCCTCGCCGAGGAGGCCCGGCTCGCGGGCTACCGGTTCCCGTACCTGTTCGACGAGTCGCAGGAGGTCGCCAAGGCGTTCGGCGCGGCCTGTACGCCCGACTTCTTCCTGTACGGCCCGGCCCGGGAGCTCATGTACCGGGGGCAGCTCGACGACAGCCGGCCCCGGAACGGGATCCCCGTGACGGGAGAGCACCTACGCGCCGCGATCGACGCCGTGCTCGAGGGACGGGAGGCGCCAAGCGACCAGCGACCGAGCGTCGGCTGCAGCATCAAGTGGAAGCGGGGGTCCGAGGACTAAGTCTCGCTACGCGCGAGAGGTCCTTCGCGCGGCTCGCTCCGCGACGCGAACCGACCGCGCGCGATCACGTGCGCGCTCGGCCAGTTCGAACTCCGCGGTCGTGCGTTCGTGGACCAGCAGGTAGACGATCACCGCGTCGACCACGCCGATGACGATCGCGACGGCGACGCTGCGCTCGACCTCGTCGGACATCAGCTCGGCGATCGACAGGATCAGCGTGACCACGGCGAAGACGAGGAAGGTTCCGACGGCCGCGTGACGAACGCCCTCGCGGCTTCCGAGGACGCCGATCGCCTCGATCGTCGTCACCACGCATAGCGCGAGGATCACGATGCCGACGATGGCGAGGAAGTTCTTCATCTCCTCGACGTTGAGGCCGAAGCCGACGGCGGTGAGGTAGGTGTCCCGATCCAGCCGCCCGGTCACGAACGCGTCGAGGACGGCGTCGATTCCGAACACGACGAACACCGCCGTGAGCGCCAGCATCAGCATCCCGACGAGGATCGAACGTGGGCGCGTCGCTCGCCCGGACTCCTGCTCGTTCAAAGGCCGGTCTCGTCGACGATCGCGACGAGGTCAGGGTCGCCCCCCGCCACCTGCCATCCGTCCTGCCCGTTGCCGGCGCGCATGACGGTCGGCGCCGCGAGCGAGCGCCTCCGCTCCAGCTCCTTGTACACGTCGGTCGCATAGTCGACGCACAGGACGACCAGGTCACCAGGACGAGAGCGATCGAGCGCGCGGCGGGTCGCGTCCATCTCGTCCGGGACGACCTCGACGTTGCCCACGCGGGCGCCTTGTGTCATGGCGTCGCGAACGCCCTCGACGATCAGCTCGGCAGTCACGCCGCGAGCCCGGCCGCGCGTGTTCCGGTCCTCGCGCACGATGATGTCGTCGAAGTACCTGCCGGCGACCCGCCCGAGCTCGCGCATGTCCTCGTCGCGCCGGTCCCCCGCCGTGGCCACGACGGCAACGCGCAGGTTCGCGTTCCACGACGCCGCGCCGGCGCGCGGGCCCGGTTTCGGGTCCGACGTGAGACGTTCGACGAACTCGCCGAGCTTCTCGAGCCCGGCGGCGTTGTGCGCGTAGTCGATCAACACCTTCACGCCGTCCAGGTCGAAAAGGTTCAGCCGCCCGGGCGCCTGGTAGATCGACGTCGTGAACGAACGCAGGCCCTGACGGATGTCGTGTAGGTGCGCACCCGCCGCGTGCGCGGCCGCCGCGGCGGCCATCGCGTTTTGCACCATCATCCGCGCGCGGCCCTCGAACGTCGCCGGGAGCGTGTGGACCCATGCGATGGGCATCGTGCGTCTACCCTCGCGGATCACCATCTTCTCGCCGAGCGGTCCTCTCTCCAGGACGATCGCCTTGCGCCCCCGTCGCACCCACCGCTCGACGAGCTCATTCTCGTCCTGCATCGAGAACAGGATCACGCTGCCGCTGCACGCCTTGCGCATCTCGGCGACGAGCGGATCATCGGCGTTCAGCACGGCCCAGCCGGTCTTCGGAACCGCCTCGACGATCACCTGCTTCACGGCGGCGAGC
>DASUQY010000020.1:0-4223 GCA_036280315.1 Actinomycetota bacterium | reverse complement strand
TCGCCGTCCACTGCGAGAGCACGGAGGACCAGTCGGCACCACCGATGGCACGCAGCGTCCACGGTTCCCACAGCCGGGCCGACTCGAACGGCCCGAGTAGCCACCGCCCGTCCCGTGCCTCGTCGATCGACGATCCGGTCACCACCATTCCGATCGCGAACGCCACGAGAGCCGCGCCGAGCACCGTCGGGATCACGAGCGGCCGTTTCAGGACCCGGACAGCGGCGAGCAGGACGACACCGAATACGAACGCCGGCGCCCACCTCATCAGCGTGTACTCGCGGATGAAGTACTGCGCTGTGCGGAGCGTCGGCTGCACGCCCGACGCGACGTAGATGCCGCGGTTCAGCAGCAACCATCCGGTGCCCGCGAGGAACCCGCCGACGACCGGGTAGGGCACGAACCGGACCAGGTTGCCGAGCCGAAACCTCCCGAGCGCCCAGAAGAGAACGCCGCACAGGACCGTCACCACCAGCGTGGCCGCGATGACGGTAAGGAAGATGTCGGGAGGCTCGTAATCGTCCAGCCCGGTAGCGTTCGCGACCTGTTGAAGGGATGTGACCTTCTTGGCCGTATTGGTAGCCACGATCCCGAGCACGGCTGCGGCCGCGTCCTGAACGCTGCCGACGACGCCGCGCGAGCCCGCCCGCCAGGCCAGGATCCCGAGGGTCAGCACGGCCGCGAACAGATACAGGCCGATGCCGTCGGGCACGCGACTCGCCAGAAGCCCGCCGAAGACGAGGGCGGCGAACGCGATGGCCAGCACGCACTCGACGGCGCCGATGATGACGCCTGCCGCCAGCGCCGCGACCATCCCTGAGGGTCGTCGCTGCTCGGACGATTGCGCTTCGGGTTCCCGAATCAATCGACCAGCGCCTCCACAGCACGTTGCGACTCCGCCAGCCGCTCCGCGAGCGTCCGCGCGAGCCACCGATGCACCGCCGTCGCGAGCTCGGGGTCCTCGGCCTCGATCCGATCGATGGCCGCCGTGGTGAGCCGAAGGACGACGACCGGCGTCTCGGCCACGACGTCGGCCGTGCGCGGCGCCCCCGTATACATGGCCACCTCTCCCACCACCACGCCGGGACGGATCGTCCGAAGGCGCATCGGCGTGCCCGCCTCCGTCTCGGTCTGCACCCGCAACTTGCCCGAATCGAGGACGAACACGTCGCGCGGCTGCTCGTCGCGGCGGATGAGCACGGTCCCCTCGGAAAGCTCCTCGCGTTCGAGGTAGGGCCCGAGGCCGGGTGGCATCGCGGCCACCAACGCGCCGTCGCCCCCCGCGATCGGCGTCTCGGCGAGCAGCACGTCCTCGCACAGCTGCAGGCCGCGGTCGAGGTCCGGGACGAAGGCCACGACGCCGTCTGCGGCCACCACCCCGCCCCGCGCGAGCTGCTCGCGCACCGAACCCGACGCGCCGGCGAACACGAGCTCGAACCCGTTGGCCTCCGCGAGGTGGGCGATCTTCACGAACGAGGCGACCGCCGAGGAATCCACGCCGGAGACCCGTCGCAGGTCCATCACCAAGAACCGAAGCGGTGATGCCTGCACCCGCGTTCTGATCCGCTCGATCAGCGCGTTCGCCGACCCGAAGAACACGAACCCGTTCAGGCGAAAGACGGCCACTCGCACGCTCATCTGCCGCAGCGCCTCCCGCTCTGCGAGGGAGCGGTCGACGTTGGAGCGATAGGTGTCCCCGAACGCGACCTCGCGCACGAGCTCGATCCGTCCGTAACTCACGGCGAACAGCACCACGGCCAACACCAGGCCGAGGACCACGCCTGGAAGGAACCCCTTGGCGATGATCCCGCCCAAGATCAAAAGGACGATCACGTACTCCACCCTGGGCAGGACCTTTCGCTTGTCCCACACCCACTCGACAATGAAGGCGAGCCCGAGGAACACCAGCACGCCGCCGACGAGCAGCCGAGGGATCAGCTCGATCACCGAGGCGCCGAACACGACCGCGGCCAGCGGGACCGCGGCGGCGACGAGCCCCGCCGTGCGTGCGGAGACGTTCATCCGCGCGGCGAGCGCCGTCAGGCTGAGGGCGTGGTACCCGGGGATCCCACCGAGCGCGCCGGAGACGACGTTCAGCACGCCGGCATCGCGAAGCTCCCGGTTCGTGTCGAGGTCGCGGTCCAAGACGACCTCGGTCGCGTTCACGTTGTACGCGAGGGCGAGGACGGTGATGAGGATCGCGGCGACGATACCGGGTGCCTGTTCGAGCAGGGCGATGGGGTCAGCGTCGACGATCGCGTTGGTCGACCAGGGCTGCCATCTCGGAGCGTCGTCGAACGTCCCCAGGAGCAGCCACCCGTCCGAGCGCACCTCGTCGATCGACGATCCGGTCACCACCAGCCCGATCGCGAACGCCACGAACCCGACGGCGAGAATAAAGGGGACGGTGAACGGCCGCTTCACGACCCGCGGCGCTATCAACAGGAGCGCGCCGAGGAGAATGGCCGGTACCCACCGCACGAGTGCCTCGCGCGAGAACAGTTCGGCGATGGGGAGCGGGAACGGCGACTCGTTCATGGCCACACCGACGCCTCCGCCGACGAGCAGCCAACCGATCCCGGCGAGGAATCCGCCGACGACCGGGTAGGGCACGAACCGAACGAGATCGCCGCGCCGGCGGATCCCGAGCACGACGCACGTGATCCCCGCCACCACGGTGACGACCATGGTCGCCAGAACGACGGTGACGAAGTCGCGTGCGCCGCTGCCGAACGCGCTCAACGCCACCGGCGTCGCGAGGACGGCGAGGACCGCCGGCGTCGTGGCCTGGAGGCTCCCCACCACCCCGCGCGCCCCCCCGCGCCACGCCAACAGGGCCAGCGTGATCGCCGCGGCCGCCACGTACAGGCCGATCCCGTCCGAGACGTAACGCTTCAGCAAGCCGCTGAACACCAGGGCGGCAAGCGACGCCGCGACGATGACCTCGACCGCGCCGATCACGACCCCCGTCGAAAGCGTCCGAAGGCCTGCGGAGCCTTGCTGCTCGGTCATGCCGCCCCTCCCTGCCCGTCGCGCACGGACTCTAAGCAGTGACCCCCCCGGAGCGCATCTCCGACGAAGCGCGACCGTGCCCCCGGCAGGTACGCTGCCCGACCCATGACCACGATCGTGTCTCCCCTCGCGCTCGAATGTCGTGAGTGCCGCGAGCGGTATCCCGTCGAGCCGCTCACCATCTGCGAGGAGTGCTTCGGACCGCTCGAGCCCGCGTACGACCTGGATGCGATCGACGGCGTCGACTTCCGCAAGCACGTCGAGGCCGGGCCGACGTCGCTGTGGCGCTACGATTCGCTGCTGCCCGGCGGGCCGGACGTCGACCGCGTCGACCTGGGAGCCGGGTTGACGCCGCTGCGTCGAGCTGGCCGTCTCGCCGATGCCCTCGGCCTGGAGACGCTGTGGATCAAGGACGACAGCGTGAACCCGTCCAACTCGTTCAAGGATCGCGTCGTGTCCGTTGCGATCACGATGGCGCGCGCGTTCGGGTTCGAGGCGATCAGCTGCGCGTCCACCGGTAACCTGGCAAACGCGACCGCAGCGCACGCCGCGAAGGTCGGGATGCCCTGCTACGTGTTCGTTCCCGACGACCTCGAGCGCGCGAAGATCCTCGCCACCGAGGCGTACGGCGCGAAGGTCGTCGCGGTGAACGGTTCGTACGACGACGTCAACCGTCTCTGCAGCGAGGTCGCGGAGGCGCTGCCGTGGGCGTTCGTCAACGTGAACATGCGCCCGTATTACGCGGAGGGATCCAAGTCGCTCGGGTTCGAGGTCGCCGAGCAGCTGGGCTGGCGCCTTCCCGATCATGTCGTCGTTCCGGTCGCCTCGGGCGCGCTGATGACCAAGGTACATCGCGCCTTCCGTGAGCTCGCCGCGATCGGTGCGGTCGAGGATGGTTCCTATCGGATCAGTGGCGCACAGGCCGAGGGGTGCTCACCCGTCGCGCAGGCGTTCGCGTCGAACGCCGATGAGGTGCGACCCGTGAAGCCGAGCACCGTGGCCAAGTCGCTCGCGATCGGCAACCCCGCCGACGGCGGGTATGCGATCCAGACTGCGCGCTCCACCGGCGGTGTCGTCGAGGCCTGCACGGAGGCCGAGGTGCTCGAGGGCGTTCGACTGCTCGCTGAGACCGAGGGGGTGTTCACGGAGACCGCGGGCGGCGTCACCATCGCCGTCCTGAAACGCCTCGTCGACGCGGGTGTGGTGAAGCG
>DASUQY010000019.1:0-9178 GCA_036280315.1 Actinomycetota bacterium | reverse complement strand
GAGGGCCTGCGCGTGCTCGCGAACCGCGGGGCGAGCGGGATCGACGGGTTGGTCTCCACGGCGCTCGGCGCGGCCGCGTCCGGGGCGCCGACGATTGCGTACTGCGGTGACCTAACGCTCCTACACGACGTCGGGTCCCTCCTGTGGAGCGCCCGGCGAGGGATCGATTGCGTGTTCGTCGTGCCGAACAACGACGGTGGCATGATCTTCTCGTTCCTCGCGCAGCAGGACCTTCCCGAGCTCGAGGAGCTCTTCACGACTCCGCATGGTCTCGACCTTTCAGCGGTCTGCACCGCGGCCGGCGCCGGCCACGAGCGCATCGACCGTGCCTCAGACGTCGTCCCGGCGGTCGAGCGCGCTCGCTTGGCCGGCGGCGTTCACGTCGTCGAGGTTCCGATCGACCGCGAAGAGAACGTGCGGCGCCACGCCACGGTCCACGCGGCGGTTGCAGACGCGTTGCGCGCATAGCATCGAACGATGACGCTCCCGCTCCCGGAGGGCCACGTCGTGCGAGAGGCGACGGTTCGCGACGCAGATGAGCTTGCGCGGCTTCGATGGCAGTTCCGCGTCGAGGCCGGTACGCAGCGGTCGACTACGGTCGAGTCGTTCGTCGACGAAATGGTGTCGTTCGTGCGGGACGCCCTCGTCGGACAACAGTGGAATGCGTTCGTTGCCGAGCGAGGCGGTCGCCTCATCGGATGCGTTTGGGTCCAGTTCGTGGAGCGTGTTCCGCATCCGAACCTTCGCCGCGGCGAGCGTCCGATCGCGTACATCACGAACATGTACGTCGAGCCGGCGCTTCGCAACGGTGGTATCGGACGTGCGCTCCTCGATGCGGCCGTGGGGCGCGCGCAGGGTCGGGGCGCGAGCGGCGCGATCCTGTGGCCGAGCGAGCGATCCGTCCCGTTCTACCGGCGTGCCGGGTTCGGCGACGAGGACGCACCGCTTGCCCTGCCGCTCGAGGGCGACTAGCCCCAGCGGAGCGCGTCGAGGAGCGCGCGGAACTTGCGGTCGGTCTCGTCGACCTCGGCCTCGGGAACCGAATCCGCGACGATACCCGCCCCGGCGAACAGGCGTGCCGTCTTGCCGGTGACCTCGGCGCACCGCAGGGCGATCGCCCACTCGCCGTCTCCGTTGGCGTCGACCCATCCCACCGGGCCGGCGTACGCCCCGCGATCGATCGGTTCGAGCTCGGCGAGCGCCTCGCGCGCCTCTTCACGCGGGGTTCCGCACACCGCGGGCGTCGGGTGCAGCGCCGCGACGAGCTCGAGCACGCTCACGCCCGGGTCGTGGAGCCGGCCGCGGAACGGCGTGGCGAGGTGCCATACATTCGCGGTTCCGAGGAGCTCCGGCTCATGCGGATGCTCGAGCTCGTCACAGAACGCGCCGAGCACATGTCCCACGTCCTCGACGACGACGCGATGCTCCTCGCGCTCCTTCTCGGAACGGAACAGCTTGTCCGCCGAAGCGCGGTCTCGCGACGCATCGCCGAACCGCTGCGCTGAGCCCGCCAGCGGCGTCGCACGAACGTCGCGGCCGTGGCGCGAGACGAGCAGCTCCGGCGACGCGCCGACGAGGATCGCGCCCGGGGGCGCCCCGAACGGAAGCGTCGCGAAGGCATAGCAGTCCGGGTCCACGGCTCGGAGCCGCCACAGCAACTGCTTGGCGTCGAGTTCCCGTTCGGCGTCGACGATCAGCGAACGAGCCAGCACCACCTTCTGGAACTCGTTTGCCCCGATGCGCTTCGTCGCGCGCTCGACCGCGGCCGCGTAGTCGTCGGGCTCCGGATCGGGGCGCAGTTGCATATCGGCGAACGGCGCGAATGGGAACGCTCGACCAGTCCACCGCTCGCGCGGCGTATCGAGCGGCGCGAGACCCGCCGCCACGACGTCGATCTGCCATGTCTCTCCCGCATCGCGTCGTACCGCCGCACGCTCCGGGATGGCCGCCTCGGCAGCCGTGTCGTCTCCGAACGGGATCGCCGCAACGGCGACCGGAGCCGGCGCGTTCACGTCGGGGCGGATCTCCACGAGGCGGTCGGCGAGCACCCGCGACATCCGAAGGATCCGTTCGGGCCCCGCTTCGATCGAGATCGTGTGCGCCACCCCGATCCCGGACACGCCCAGGCCGGATCTCTCGAAGAAGAATCCGCCTACCTGATAGTTCGCGAGCAGATCGAATGATGGACCGAGCTTCGAGGCCCGCGCGACGAGAGCCGGATCGCTCACGACCGCGTTCCGGCCACGATCTGGGCCACTCCGCCGGCGAGCGCCACGCGAGCCGCGTCGGCGAACCCCACCGAGCGCATCGACGCGACCAGGTCGTCGGGCTTCGGCAGGTACGCCATCGAACGAGGGAGGTATCGGTAGGCGTCGCGGTCGGAGAGCGCGCCGCCGATAATCGGGACGATCCGGCCGAAGTACACGCGATGGCCGGCTCGCATGAGACGCCTCTCCGGTTCGCTCGTCTCCAGGAACGCCGCGCGACCACCGCGACGCAGGATCCGCGCGGTCTCCGTGAACAGCTCGCCAACGTCGATCACGTTCCGCAGCGCGAAGCCGCAGGTTGCGCCGTCGATCGTTCCGTCCGCGATCGGCAGTCGCAGGATGTCGGCCTGGACGAGCGGCACGCTGGTCGTCGCATTGACGAGCATCCCGCGCGAGAAGTCGAATCCCACGGCTCGATAGCCGTTCCGCTCGAGCTCGTTGCACAGATCGCCCGTCCCGCACGCGAGGTCCGCGACCCGAGCGCCGCCGGGAAGGCGCAGTTCGCGAACCGTTCGACGGCGCCACCCCACATCCATGCCGAACGTCATGACCCGGTTCACCAGGTCGTACCGGTGAGCGACGCGGTCGAACATCGCTCGCACCGTCGTGACCTTCTCATCCCCCACGGGGAGGTCGTCGCTTTGCGTCACCGGAGCCGGTCCTCCGCTTCGGCTAGAAGGACGCGCCTGAAGTGATTGGCCACGAGATTCGTCACCGCGGGAAGCAGCGAGTCGAACGCCTCGACGAGCTGAGAGGCGGCCGCGTCGTCCGAAGCTGCAGTGTCGGCGATGGGTCTCCGCACGTGTTCGTCGAACATCTCGACGGCGCGGTTGGCGAGGCGAACCATCGCATCGTTTGCGTCTCTGGCGAGCGACAAGAGCTCACCGAGCGGTAGCCCGAACTCCAGCAGTCGGAGCGCGGCGCGGACCATGTCGATATCGGCCGTCGTGTAGCGCTCGATGCCCTCGACCGTTCGACCCAGCTTGATGCCCTCGCGCTCCACGGCCTGGATCAACGATGCGGGGACTCCGCTGCGCCGCGCGAACTCGTCCAGCGTGAGGAGGTCCTCCCGCTCTCCGTCCCCGCGAGCGGCGTGGACCGCGGCGGCAAGGTCAACGTCGGCACGGCCGAGCTCGCCGTCAAGCACGCGCATGATCGCGGCGAGCGTGAATCCCTTCCTCTGGAGCTCCCGGATCTCCCGGATTCGGTCGGCGTGCTCGTCTCCGTACCAGGCGTGCCGGCCCTCGCGAAGCGGCGCCTGGAGCAGCCCACGCGTCTGGTAGTAGCGGACGGTGTCGACCGAGACATCGCAGACGGCGGCGAGCTCCTCGACGCGGTACCTCACGACCCGTCACTCTACGAGTGCGCGCTCGCACCGTGCGGCCCGAGCCGAGGGACGCTATGTGGTCAGACCGGCTTGGTCACGAACGAGAGGATCTGGCAGTCTCGACGATCCACGACCCAGACGATGACCGTGTCGGCGGGCTGCCCCGTGCCAGGGCTGTCGAGGAGGGCAGCGAAATAGGCCGGAGTCCTCGCGAACCTCGCTTCGATGATGGACAGGAGCCGATCTCCCGGGTCGTCGAGGGGGACCTCAGCCGACCGCAGACACTCGATCGCTGGGGCCGCGGTAACCAGATCGACGGTGGCGCCGGCCGCCATCGTTGCGTCGGCGGCCGACCCTCCTCCGAAGGCGTTTCCGGCCGGGGGAGCGGCCTCCTCCCCGTTGTCGCCGACGCGAGCCGTGCGAGCGGCCTGCTCCGCGAACTCGCGGACATCGGCCTCTGCGTAGTTGCGATCCCGCTTCTCGATGACGTCGAGCTGTTCCGGCTCTGCAGCCGCGTCGGAGGCGGCCATGCCGGCGCGCCCGCCTTCCGCTCGGATCGCCGGATCCGCGCCGTTTCCGCCGACGTTTAGGGCGACGACCAGGACGAGGGCGGCTGCCGCGGCGATACCGGCGCCCCACTGGAAGCGCTGCCAAACGGCGGTTCGGCGGCGCTCGAACCGACGCTCCGCCTCCGCCAGGACGGGGCCGGTCACGCCGAGGGGGACCGGACGCTCCTCGAGTGCGGCGAGCGCTGAGACGGCGTTCCGGGCAAGCTCGAGCTCCTCCCGGCAGATCGCGCACGTCGAAAGGTGCTCGTGGAGGAGGGCACGCTCGCGTTCCGCGAGCGTGCCCTCGACGTAGTCGGCAAGGAGCTGTTCGGGATGGGTCATCGGGGCATCGCTCCGTCAGACGGCCCGGGCGCGCGAGGACGTTCCCGCTTCACCGGCCCCGGCGTGACGTCGGCCGTCGCCGTCGTCCCGCGCCGACTGGCCCGCTCCGTTCCGAGGGCCTTGGCCAGCGCCACCCGGCCGCGATGCAGCCGGGACTTCACCGTTCCGACGGCGATCCCGAGGATCGCGGCGACCTCGTCCTGAGGCAGATCCTGAACGTCGTGGAGCACCATCACGGCGCGGAAGTCCTCCGGAACCTGCATGAGCGCGCGTTGAACGTCGATCGACAGCACGACTTCGTCGGAGTGGTCGGGATGCGGCACGGGCTCGGGTGCGGGGAGATCCTCGTTGCCACGCTCGAGCATCGGCTGTCGCTGACGCTTGCGCAGCAGGTCGTAGCACGCGTTGACGGTGACGCGATGCATCCATGTGGTGAACGCCGCCTCACCTCGGAAGGACGACAGCTTGCGGAGGGCGGTGAGGAACGCGTCCTGTGCCGCGTCCCGGGCATCCTCTTCTCGCCCGGTCATCCGAAGCGCGAGATTGTAGACGCGGCGTTCGTGGCGTTCCACGAGGATGGCGAAGGCCCCACTGTCTCCCGAGAGGTAGCGCCGGACGAGGTCCTCGTCTCGGTCGGGAGCCTCAGGCAGCCTCGACCACCGCCCGGAACTCGGCGATCTCGGCGCGGATCCCGTCCTCCGCGGGAACGACCGTGGTGATCCAGACCAACACGTACCGGCCCTCGCCTACGAGTTCGCCCCGCGTGTCCAACTCTGCGACGTTCGGCGAGCCGACCTCACCGAGGAGCGATTCGGGGTCGTCTCCCACGGCTGTGTGGAACACGTACCCGGCGTTCGGGGCGATGAGCCGGAACGCCGTTACGGCCCGCCGCTCGCCGAGGTCGAACACGAGTCCGACGCCCTGCTTGTGCAGGCTTCCATCGAAGTAGTTTTCCGAACGCCATGCCGTCGACGGATCGCCGTCCACCGCGTAGGGCGCCGTCGAATCGTTCTCGCCGCCGTCGCCGAACGGATCCAACGTCGTGACCGACGCCGGCGTCACGACTTCGGTCGTGGGCTCGATCGGCCCCACGAGAGGTTCGGCCGGCCGGATGCCGAGCGGGCCACCCACCTCGAGGCGACCGAACCACAAACCGAGCCCGATGACGGCGGCTGCGACCGCTGCGATGGCGAACGGAGCGGCGACCCAGGTACGCAACCACTCGAGCCGCGACGCTTCCACGAGCACGTCGTCCCCTGCCGATACCGAAAGACCGTGCCGCGTCTGGTGGAGGGCGGCCGAGAACGCGCGAGCATCCGGGAAGCGGTCGCAGGGATCGGGCGCGAGCGCCCGCGCGATGACTCGATCCACTGCCCGCGGCACGTCGGATCGGATCGCGCGCGGGGAAGATCGCCCCACCGGTGCCTCGCCGGTTAGCAGCTCGAACACGAGCGCCCCTACCGCGAACACGTCGGCGCGTGCGTCGATCTCGAGATCGTCGATCTCCGGCGACCCCCTCGCCGCCACTTCAGGTGCCAGTCGGTCGCCGATGAACCGGGAGGACTCTCGGGGCTTGCCCTCGACGACGGCCGAAGCGATGCCGAGCCCGGTGACCGACGCGGTTCCGTCGGCCTTGACGACGACATCGTCGACCCCGATGCCCAGATGCAGCACACCGGCGTCGTGGGCATGGGCCAGCGCGTCCAGAACGGCCACCCCGACACGAACCGCGACGTCGGTGTCGAGCGGACCGTCGCGGCGCAGCACCTCCCCCGCGGTCTCGCCATCGACGTGCTCGCGGACGAGGAACAGGATCCCGTCCTCCTCTCCGGTATCGAGCAGTCGCGCGATGCCGCGACCCGAGACCTTCGCGACGCGCTTTCTCTCCTCGAACAGGCACGCGGCGAACGTGTCGTCGTCGCCGAGAGCTGGATGGATCAGCGTCACCGCGACGTCGCGACCGAGCAGTCGATCCCGAGCCCGTACCGTCGTCCCCGCTGCGCAGCGGACGAGCTCCTCCTCGAGGACGTATCGATCGGCGATGACGGTCGCGCCATGTTGCGTTTGCACGCCCTGAGTGTATGCCCGCCCGTGTTCCCAACTGCTGATGCGCGCGAGCTCGGAGCGGCGCCCCCGCAGCGCAGGTCTTCAGCCCGGGGACGCCGTCGCCGTCGCTGTGACGGCCGTTAGGTCGTCGAGGAATCCGATCCGCCCAGCGACGAGCGTTCCCGCCTCTGCGGTCACGACCACCGTGATCTTGCCCCGACGAGAGACCGAGACATCTTCCACACGGGCATCGCCGTCGGCATCAGCGACCGTCTCGATCGCAGTACGTGCGGCACGACGCCGTTCGCCGGTCTCCTCGAATCGTTCTGCGCCCGCCCGCGCCGCATCCTGCGCGAGGTTCGCGTTGCGAAGGTACGCGATGCCGATCGATCCGCCGTCCCACAGCGCCACGAAAAGTACGGCCAAGGCAACTAGCCAGATGATGAGCAGCTTGCCGACGAGCCCGCCGTCCTCTCCCAGACGAGAACCGCAGCCCGCGGTCATCGTCTCCACCGACCGACGAGCTGCCTCCTGACCGCGTCCACCTCCTCGATGCGGAGCGCGCTCGAACCCACGAGGAACACGACGAGTCCGGCCGCGACCGCGGTGAACACCTGCAGAGATTGCGCCCGGATCGTCTCCGTTCCGACTGTTTCGCCGAGGGCCCAGGCGACGAACCATGCGACGCCGGCGGTCGCGACGCCCACGAGCGTGCTGCGGCCGATGCTCTTGAGGATGCGTTCTCCGCCCAACCCGCCGAGCCGCCGCCCGATCAGGACCGTGAGTACGGTCCCACCGAACACGTACGACGCGGCGTGGCCGAGCGCGAGCCCCGGCACGCCGAGATCGAGCACGAAGAACAGGAACAGGTCCACGGCGACGTTGATCGCGACCGCCACGAGATTCACCACGGCCGGCGTTCGCGTGTCCTGCATCGCGTAGTAGCCGCGGAGCAGCAGCTGGAACACCGAGAACGGGAACAGTCCGATCGCGAACGCCACGAGGACGTCCGAGACGAGCTCGCCGCTCCGCGGACCCGCGACGCCGTGTTCGAGCAGCAAGCGCACGATCGGCCTGGCGAGGACGATGTAGCCGAGCGCAGCGGGGATCACGATCGCCGCCGTCCCTCGGAGTCCCTGCGCCAGCAGACGTCGGAATCCATCCGCGTCCCGATCGGCCCACCGCCCCGACATCGCAGGCAGGAGCGCGGTGAAGATCGAGACGGCGAAGATCGCGTGCGGGAGTTGGAACAGGATGAAGGCGCTCGCGTACGCGGTGTATCCGCCCTCGATCCGGTCGGCGAGCACGATGACGACGAGCAGTCCGGCCTGGTTCGCGGCGACGTAGATCAGTATCCATTTCGCGAGATGCGACATGCGCCGAACGGCGGCGTGTGCGAACCCCAAACGCGGCGCGAAGCGGAATCCCGTCGCCCGCAGCGCCGGCCACAGGGCGATCGTCATCGCGGCGACACCGGCCGTCGTCCCGATGGCCAGCACGTACTTCTGGGCGGTCGTCGCGAGCTCGGGGGATCCCGACGGCGGGCCGTCCATCGCGGCGAACAGGAGGAACGTCGCGATCACCACGAGGTTGTTCAGGATCGGCGCGAACATCGGCACCGCGAACCGCCGATGCGCCTGCAGCAGGCCGATCGCGATCGCCCCGATCCCGTAGAAGACGACCTGGGGCATGAACCAGCGAAGGAAGAACGTCGAGTATTCGCGGACGATCGCTTGGTCCTCCGACGGCACGCCGATCGTGTACAGGTCGACGATCCACGGCGCGAGCGCGATCGCTATGAGCGTCACCCCCGAGAGCGTTACGAAGGCGATCGTGAGGAGCCGCCGGACGACGTCCCACGCCTCGTCTCGCCCGTGCACCTGCAACCACTCGACGACGACTGGCACGACGACCGACGTGAGGATCCCGCCGAGCACGAGCTCGTACACGATGTTCGGGGTGATGTTCGCGACGTTGTACGCGTCGGGCAGACGCGACTCGGCGATCCCGATCGCGAACGCCATCGCCGCGAGACGAAGGAACCCCGTCAAGCGCGAGAGTCCCGTGCCGAGTGACATGACGGCGGTGTTGCGGACGAACGCCGTTCCCGGTTCCTCCGCCGGCGGTTCCGCCTCCGGCGGCTGTGGGTTCACGACGTCCGGCGTGGGATGAACCTCCTCGCCCACAACCCCAGCAGCACGAGAGCGGCGGCGATCGTGATCAACAGCGCGATCCGGTTGTACACCGTCGAGCGGATGATGAGCTGTCGCGTGGCGATGATGCGCCCGGCTGGCGCCAGAACGTTGAGCTCTGCTCGGAAACGTCCCGTGGATCGCGCGTTCACGCGAAACGTGACCGTTCGAGATTCCCGCGGCCGGAGCTCGAGTTCCTGCTCGGGGGGAGTTCCGAGCAGGATGTCCGACGTGAGCTGCAGCCGCACACGGAGCGCTGAATCCGCGCCGTTCCGCACGGTGACCGGGATCCCGCTCCCCGTGCTCGACGTCAGCGTGATGTTGTCCACTGTGTCGATCGTCACCGAGCGGAACACGGCGGAAACTGAGTCGTGAACGTCTGCAATGAACGCCAGACCGCCGCCGGGATCCGAGAGGAACTGACGGGACTCCGCGAGCAGGAGCGTGCTCTCCAGC
>DASUQY010000018.1:0-4458 GCA_036280315.1 Actinomycetota bacterium | reverse complement strand
AGGGTCGTTGGCTCGTACCTGCGTGACCTCGAGATCGTCGGCGCCGCACCGGAGGTCTTCCCCAACGACGAGGACGTCGCCGTCGTCGTCGGACGAAACTACGAGCTCCCTCCACCGGAGGCCGAAGGTCCCATCGAGTGTTCCTGACCGCGTACTGCAGTCGATTTCACCGTTCCATCGGCTGATCGTCGTCGTCGCGCTGGGCGCGGCAGCATGCTCGGCGACCGAAGACGCCGAGGCGCGGCGGTCACCCGCGACGCCCACGCAGTCGCGCACTACGTCGGCGACGCCCGATCCGACCACGCGACCGGAGCCCGAGACGACTCCCCGAGGGCACGGGATCGGCCCGCGGTCGCCGATCGAGCACGTCGTGTTCATCATCAAGGAGAACCGCAGCTTCAATCATTACTTTGCGAGCTATCCCGGTGCGACCGGCGTGACGAGCGGCGAAACGATCCGCTGCGGCGACGAGCGATGCGAGGCGGCGGGCGACGTTCCGCTCACCCGTGCGGTCGACGTCATGCCCCACGACCTCGGCCACTGCTTCCTGTGCGGCGTGATCGCTGTGAACGGTGGCGAGATGAACGGCTTCAACCAGATGAACGGCCTTCGCGAGCCCCGCCCGAACGAGGACGTTCGGCACCACGGCATCACGTTGCTCGGCTACTCGCACTTCACCCGCAAGGGCATCCCCAACTACTGGCGCTACGCCGACCGGTTCGTTCTCGCAGACCGCTTCTTCACGTCGATGTACGGACCGACGTTCCCCGAGCATCTGTTCACGGTCGCAGCGGGCTCGAATCTGATCGTGGGTAACAAGGTCGACAGACAGGTCCCCGGCGGTTACTGCGACGACGCGACCGAGTATGCGCCGCGGTTCCGCGACGGCCTTTCGGAGTCGGAGCTGGAGCGGATCATGTTCCTGGAGGAGCGGATCAACGAAGACCCGGCGTACCAGGAGGAGATCCGCGCGCTGTGGCGCAACTACCGGCTGTGCTTCGACATGCGCGTGCTGCCCGACGCTCTGGAGCGGGAGGGCGTCTCGTGGAAGTACTACGTTACCGAGAACGCGTGGAACAACGCGCTGCAAGCGATCCGCCACATCCGGTTCGGGCCGATGTGGAAGCGCGTGCAGCCGCCGGCCGTTTTCCTCGACGATCTTCGGACGGGCAACCTGCCGCAGGTGTCGTGGCTCGTCCCGCCGTCGATCTACGACGAGCACCCGGGCCGGCACAAGAGCGTGTGCTCCGGTGAGAACTGGACCGTGCGGCAGATCAACGCGCTGATGCGCAGTGAGTACTGGCGGAGCACGGCGATCGTGATCGTCTGGGACGACTACGGTGGGTTCTACGATCCCGTCGCGCCGTCGCACGTCGACATCATGGGGTTCGGGCCGCGGACGCCGGCGCTGATCATCTCGCCCTACGCACGGAGCGGCGACAACCGGCTCGGCGGATCAATCGATCACACCACGTACGAGTTCTCGTCGGTGCTGCGCTTCATCGAGCTCCTTCACCGGCTCGAGCCACTGACCGAGCGCGACGCGAACGCCGATCCGCTCTCCGGCGCGTTCGATTTCGAGAACCCGAACTTCGAGAAGCTGATCCTGCCCGTGCGGACCGACTGCCCGTACTAGGTGCGATCGCGCATTGCCGCGAGGGTGTCGTCGAGCGATCTGAACGCGACGTCGGGTACGTACCGCCTTCGGACGAGGGCGCGTCCCCGCTCGCTCAGTGCGCGCCACGTCGCGTCGTCGGTGAGGACTCGGCTCAGCCCACGAACGACGTCGTTCGAGTCGGTCGCCACGAGCATGTCCCCGGCGGTCACGTCGAGCCCTCTCGCGGCGTCGGCGGTTGCCACGACGGGCAGACCGCGCGCGAGCGCGTTCAGGATCTTCACGCGCGTTCCCGAGCCGCCGAGACCCACGTCGACGAACGCGCGGGCTCGCCCGTACAGCGATTCGTCGTCCGGCGTGTCCCGGACGAGCTCGACGCCCGGCATGCTCGCGACGAGCGAGGTGAGCGAGCGCGGAGCCCCGGCGCCCGCGACGACGAGGCGAATCCCGGGCACCTCACGCTGAAGCGAGGGAAGCCCGTCGTGGAGGAACCGCTTCATCCCCTCGAGGTTCGGTGCCCACGAGAGCGTTCCGAAGAACAAGACGACCGGTTCGCGGAGTGGCTCGAGCGCTGGCCGTTCGAGAAGCTCGGGGTCGGCGACGTTCGGGAGGATCCGAACGTCGCCCACATCAGCGATCGCAAGGAGCGCAGCGCGATCGTCCTTGGACACGGCGAACACGACGTCGAATCGCGGGACGATGCTCGTCTCGTAGCGCCGAACGCGTGCCGCCTCCGACCGCACGAGCAAGCGCCGAATCGGCGAGGTCTCGAGCTCGGCGTGGCGCTCCCACATCAGGTGTTCGGCGTTGTGCTGATGCAGGAGCTTCGACCCGCCGAATCCGCGGGGGAGGTACTGCGCCATCAGCCACCCGTCGACGAACACGACGTCGTATCGGTTCGTGTCGACGAGTGACCGGACGGTCATCGACATCTCGTCGCTGTGGTTGCGCTCGACGCTGAGGGGGCGGCGTCGCGCATAGCTCGCGACGAGGCGCCCGACGGAACGCGGGCGATGCAGGGGCACGGTCACGGTACGGCCGGCGTCGCGTCGCCATCCCTCACCAGGACGACCGAAGCATGCGACGTCCACGTCGTGCTGCCGTTCGAGGTGCTCGAGCAACGCCGCCGACTTGATCGTCCCACCGCTCCGCGCCTCGACGAGCGCGCGCGGAGTGAGGAAGAGGAGACGCATCTCAGCTCGTGCGTTCGGTCAGGGCGCGGAAGGGGAAGATCACCGTGGCCCGCACGATGCGCGGGAATCGTTCCGGCTCGAGCGCGAGCCGCCATGCCCACTCCAGGCCGACGCGATGGAGCAGCCGCGGTGCCCGCCGGAGGCGCCCGGCCCACATGTCGAACGCGCCGCCCACGCCGATCAGGATCCGTGCGGACGGGATGTCGTCCGCGTGCTCGGCGATCCACCGCTCCTGCTTCGGGGCGCCGATACCGACGAGGACGGCGGCCGGTGCGGCGCGTTGGAGGTCGCGGACGATCTGCTCTTCGCGCGCATCGGGGCGCGCGCGACCGTCGTCATGGATCGGGACGCCGGAGCCGGCGAGGTAGACGCGTACCGACGGCACGCGGCGCCGCCACTCGGCGGCGGCACGCTCGGCCACGGTGGCCGAGCCGCCGACGAACGCGATCGGAAGGTCGCGATCGGAAGCGAGTCGAACCACGAGCGCGCCGATCTCCACACCGGGCCACCGTCGAACCCTCCGTCGTGCGAGGAGTGATTCGACCAGCGCGACGCCGGTCCCATCCGGGAGCGCGAGGTCGGCGGTGTTCAACAGTTCCCGATAGGACGGATCGTCGCGAGCACGAAGCAGGATCTCCGGGTTCGGCGTGAAGATGCGTCGCGCTCGGTCCCCTTCGAGGAATCCGATGCATGCGCGTTCGAGCTCCTCGCGCGATGCGACCTCGTCGAGCCGGACGCCGAAGATCTGGCGTGCCACTACGGACCCGGCGTACCGGCCTCGGCGCGCGCCAGCGACGCATATACCTGCTCGGCGCGATCGCGCAGGGTGGCCGACGCCTCGCTCCGGAAGCGCTCGCGGAGGTCCGCCTTCATCCGGTCGCGAAGGTCAGAGGGCCGGGGAACGATGCGTTCCAGGCGCTCGCCGCCGCCGCGACGGCGGCGCCAGTCGTCGTCGATCTCGCGCATGATCCATTCGACGTTGTCCGGCGTGGACTCGAATTCGACGAGGTCAGTCCCGAAGCGACGGTTGACGCGACGGATCACCGAGCCCATCTGTCCGCCGGTGACCTCGTCGTACGTCCCGACGACGAACCCCGAACGCCGGGGTTGTAAGGGCTCGTAGAACCGCAGGAACCCGTGGAGTACGTCGTTCGGCGTCCGCCGCGGGTGCCGGATCATGTTCGAGACGACGACGTCCTCGGGCGATCGGATCAACACGAGCGCCGGTACGGCGAGATCGATCGCGCGCAACACGTTCGCCGGCGCGTGGGTGTGATGGGCGACATGGAGGACACGTGGGGCCTGTGCCAGATTGATCGTCGCGAGCGCGAACGACGACGCGCATCTGGGGAACGACTCGACCACGAGGTCGGTCCGCTCGTCGACGACCACGCCCTCGCCTCGGAGTCGTGTCAACGGAAGTGCAACGACCGGAAACCGCGCGAGCGACGTCATCACGAGGTACCGAAGCCGCTCCACCGTGTCAGATGCTACTTGCACGCCGAACACCTACGGCGCTGCCGCGGGTGCTACCGGCCGAGCCAGCAACCTGGCCAGTCCTTCTTCCGAATCGAACACGACGTCGTGGGGACCGGCTTGTTCGGCCAGGCCACCGACGTCGGCGACGAACGCCGGCGTCCCCAGCCGCTG
>DASUQY010000017.1:0-2841 GCA_036280315.1 Actinomycetota bacterium | reverse complement strand
ATGGTCGCTGAGGTGATCGACCGAGAGGGGTTCGGCGCGGACGACGTCCCGGACCTGCTGTTCGTGAACTTCAAGGCCATCGATCACGTGAGCCACATCTGGAGCGTGAACAGCCCGGAGATGAGGGACACGCTTCGAGCGCAGGACGAGGACCTCGGGCGGTTCGTTCGGTTTCTCGACGAGAGCGTCGGCCGCGGCCGGTGGGCCCTCGTGCTCACGGCCGATCACGGCGCGCAGTACGACCCGCGCGTCTCGGGGGCGTTCCAGGTCACCCCCGGTCAGCTCGAGCAAGACCTGGAGGAGGCGTTCCCCTCGATCAGCGGAGGCTCGGTGTTCCAGGCGGTGCGAACCAGCCAGATCTACGTGAACGAACCGGCCATGCGCGCGAACGACTACACCTTCGAGGACATCGCCCGGTTCCTCCTGGAGTACACGAAGGCGCAGGGCGCGCCGGATCCGAGCGTCGTTCCCGAATCCGAACGCGACGACCGGGTGTTCGCCGCGGCGTTTCCGATCCAGGACCTGCCGAATCTGGAGTGCCTGCCCGAGGCGCGAGCGTGACGCCGCGCGTTCCTGCCGGCGCCGCTCTGGCGCTGGCTCTCGTCCTTTTCGCGTGCACCGGAGACGATGGATCGCCATCCCCTTCGCAGCAGGGTCACGCCGCAACGCCACCGACTACGGCTACGTCGCCGATCGCGCGCAAGAGCGAGTTGGCCCGCGACGCCTGTCGGACGATCGATCGCGACGTGCTGCTTCGGACGTGGCGCGGGGTTCGGCTCGATCGAAGCGGGGACGTCCAGATCATCCCCATCGAGCCGAACTTCGTCTCCGGCGGTCTCACGCACGCCACGCCGTTCGACTACACGCAGGAGGTCCCCGTCTTCCTGTATGGGCCGGGCTTCGTTCGCCCCGGGACCTACGACGCGCCGATCACGCTCGCGGACGTCGCGCCGACCACGGCGGCGCTGCTGAAGTTCCCCTTCGTCGCGCGAGACGGTGCAGCGCAGACGCAGGCGCTTGTTCCCGACGACGAGCGGGACCTCCCTCGCCTGGTCGTCACGTTGATCTGGGACTCGGGCGGGACGAACGTGCTCGAGCGGTGGCCGGACAGCTGGCCGTACCTCGCGTCGCTCGTGCCTCACGGGGCGTGGTTCACCAACGCGACCGTCGGCGCGTCACCGTCGAACACGCCGATCGGCCACGCCACGATCGGAACGGGCGCCTTCCCCGTTCACCACGGCTTCGTCGACGAGTACATGCGCGTGAACGGGTTCCTTCAGAAGCCGAACGCCAACGGGCCGGCGTTTCTGCTGGAGCCGACGTTGGCCGATCTCTTCGACCGGGCGATGGGCAACCGCCCGAAGGTCGGAGCGATCGCGACGCTCGCGGCGCACGTGATGATGATGAGCCACGGCTCACAGTGGGGCGGGGCCGACCGCGATCTCGCGGTGACCCGCGAGAAGGAGTTCGGCGAGACCGCCGGCGCCGAGAGCGTCCAGTGGAACCTCACCAGCGGGATGGCGCCGTTCTACGAGCTGCCGGCGTACGTGAACGACCTTCCCCCGTTATCGCGCTACGTCGAAGAGGTGGATCGGGCCGATGGCGCGCTCGACGGGATGTGGCGGGGAAACTCCATCGAGCAGCTCTCCAACGGCTTCGACACGCCGGCGCGAACGCCGTTCCAGCAAGCCCTGGTCGAGCGACTCATCGAGCGCGAGCGTTTCGGCGTGGACGACGTCCCCGACCTCCTGTACGTGAACTACAAGGCGATCGACACGATCGGGCACTTGTTCAGCGCTGACGGGATCGAGATGTCGGATGCCGTCGCCACGCAGGACGCGGCGCTCGAACGATTCGTCGAGTTCCTTGATCGAGCCGTGGGCCGCGGCGAGTGGGTCATGGTGCTTGCCGCGGACCACGGCACGCAGCCGGACCCAGAGGTGTCCGGCGCGTTCCAGATCGACGTGGCCAAGCTGGAGACCGGCCTCAGGGACGCGTTCGACGACGGCGACGACGTGGCCGTCGTCGAACGCGTCCGCCCGTCGGAGATCTGGCTCGACCGAGACGAGCTGCGCGAGAACGGGCACACGCTCGCCGACGTGTCGCAGTGGCTGCTCGAGCTGACGCGGGCGGACACGTTCAAGAACCAGAACGTCCCGGACCCGGAGCACGAGAACGAGCGTGTGTTCGCCGCCGCCCTTCCGTCGACTATCCTTGCGGCGCTCCCGTGTGTCAGCGGGAGTTCTTCGTAGGGGCGAGGGAGACCGCACGCGTTGGCGCTGACGAAGGACCGTCCGGGGCAGGTCGTTCGGACGACCGAGACCGGTCCCACGAGCGTCCTTGCCTCACCGGCGATTCCTCTTCTGGCGACGCTGATCGTCCTGGTGGCGTTCGGCTGGACGTTCCTCCAGGACCCTTCGATCAGCGCTCCGACGCGCGACCCCGCCTGGTACACGTGGCGTTCAAACCTGATCATGAACGACGAGCCCGGTCTCGTCGCCGGCGACTGGGGTCCGCTCATCTGCGCCGAGGGAGGGTCAAGCACCGCCTGCTCAAGCATGTTCGGCGGCGGCTACCGGGTCTCGGTCCCGCTGTACGGCTCGATCCTCCAGCGCGTCGCCGGGATCGACCTCTACACGTTCAGCGCGTTCATGATGGTCGGCGTCCCGGCGCTCACGGGGCTCGCGCTCGGCGCGTTCAGCTGGCGGCGTTACCGCGACCCGCTGCTGTTCCTTCTGGTGATGCTGGCCACGGCGGCGTTGTTCATGACGACGCCGTACGTCGGCTACCTGGACAACCTCGTCGTCCTGTACTTCCTCTCGTTGATCCTCGCCTTCTTCG
>DASUQY010000016.1:0-5162 GCA_036280315.1 Actinomycetota bacterium | reverse complement strand
GGTTCGCCCTCGGCCACGTCCGACACCAACGAGATGCCGTCGACCTTCGCGACGTCGCCGATCCGACCCGGCGGCGCGACGTTGGCGGGTATCCGTCGAACGGCGAGCGCGTCCCCCCCGAGGACTGCGCCTCGCGAGAGCGGCCGGGCGGCCACGACCACGGGGACGAGGTCGCCGGTAACGGGCGTCAGCTCCGTGAGCCGCGAGGCGTACCAGTCAACGAGGATGTACGCCGCAGCGCCGGAGATAACCGCGAGGACGGCGAAGAGCTTCGAACGCCGCGACCAGCGCCGCAGGAAGACCACGGCCCGCGACCCTATCGGCCGACGCTGCCCCCCGCAGTGAAGGAGGTCACACCGCGCGCGGTTTCTTCGGCGGCGTGAGCGGCAGCACGCGAACCCGGAAGTCCTCCAGGCGGTCGCGCCCCACGATCAACCCGACCGACTCGCGCACCCGCTCGGCGAGCTGCTGTGGGTCCTCGTCGGTGGTGAACCGGAGCTCGACGGTGACGAGGACGGGCTCGGTTGCCATCACGACATCACGCCTCGAACGTCGCGCCGGAGAGCGCGGTCGCGCACGGACAGTCGCGCCGCTCCGGCACCGCCGAGATGATCGCGAACAGCAGCTCTCGGAGCTTCGCGTTGTTCGCCTCGAACACGCGGATCACCTCTTCGTTGGTGACCGGCGGCGTACCCTCGACACCAACGTCGTAATCTGTGATCAACGAGATGTTCGCGTAGCAGAGCTCGAGCTCGCGCGCCAGGACCGACTCCGGGTAGCCGGTCATGCCGATCACGTCCCAGCCCTCCGACGAGAACCAGGCCGACTCGGCACGGGTGGAGAACCGAGGTCCCTCGATGACGACCGCGGTCCCGCGCTCATGGATCGTGATCCCCAGCTCTCGCGCCTGGTCGATCGCAACCGACCGAACGACGGGGCAATAGGGGTCGGCGAACGAGATGTGCGTCGTGGAGGGTCCGTCGTAGAAGGTGTGCGACCGCGAGCGCGTTCGATCCACGAGCTGGTCGCACACAACGAAGTGGCCGGGCTCGATGTGCCGCTGCAACGAGCCGGACGCGTTCGGCCCGATCACTCGTTGCACGCCGAGCTCCTTCATCGCCCAGACGTTCGCTCGGTAGTTGATGCGGTGTGGGGGGAACTCGTGCTTTACGCCGTGTCGCGGGATGAACGCCACGGATTCGCCGCGGACCGTCCCCACGACCGGGGGCGCTGACGGTTCCCCGTAGGGCGTCTCGACGGGAACGGTCTCGGTGTCCTCGAGGAACGAGTAGAACCCCGACCCGCCGAACACCCCGATCCGGGCGACGGTCACGTGCCGGCGCCCTCCTTCTTGGGCGTCGAGGTCGCCGTGGAGGTCTCCTTCGACTTGGACTTGTCCGACTTCGCTCCGTCGGACGACGTCGTGCTCGAGCCGCCGTCGCCGTCCTTCTTCGCTGCGGCCGAACGGCTATCGGTCGCGTAGAAGCCAGAGCCCTTGAAGACGATCCCGACGGGATGGAACACCTTGCGGAGCGTTCCGCCGCAGACCCCGCATGTCGTCAGCGGATCCTCGACGATCCGTTGAAAGACCTCGATGTGCTGACCGCACGAGGTGCATTCGTACTCGTAGGTGGGCATCGTGAAAAGTGTAGCCGCGCCCGAACACATGCATGGCCCGGAATGTCCGCGGGTATGCTCCGAGGCCCATGAGCGCGGTGCGCAAGGCCGTCATCCCAGCGGCCGGACTCGGTACGCGTTTCCTTCCGGCTACGAAGGCCCAGCCGAAGGAGATGCTTCCGCTCCTGGACAAGCCGGCGATCCAGTACGTCGTGGAGGAAGCCGTTCACGCCGGCCTGACGGACATCCTGATCATCACGGGACGCGGCAAGCGCCCGATCGAGGACCATTTCGACCGGTCGATCGAGCTCGAGCATTTCCTGGAGTCGAAAGGGAAGTTCGAGGAGCTGAAACAGGTCCGCGAGATCACCGACATGGCGTCGATCCACTACATCCGTCAGCGCGATCCACTCGGACTCGGCCACGCCGTGTCCGTCGCCGAGGACCATGTGGGTGGCGAGCCGTTCGCCGTTCTGCTCGGTGACGACATCATTGCCGAGTCGAACCCACTCCTCTCCGAGATGCTTCGCGTGCACGAGCGCTACGGCCGGAGCGTGCTCGCTGCCATGGAGGTCTCGCGCGACGAGATCAGTCTGTATGGCTGCATCGAGCCGGAGTTCGTCGAAGATGATCGGCTCGCGCGTGTCTTGTCGGTGGTGGAGAAACCGGAACCCGAGAACGCGCCGTCGAACCTTGCCGCGATCGGGCGGTACGTCCTCACCCCCGAGATCTTCGATGCGCTGCGCAACCTGGAACCCGGGGTCGGGGGTGAGATTCAGCTCACCGATGCGATCAACGCACTCGCCCAGCAACAGGCGGTGTACGCGCACGTGTTCGAGGGCGGTCGCTTCGACGTGGGAAACAAGCTCGATTACATGAAGGCGATGATCGAGCTGGCGATCGACCGCGAGGACGTCGGCAAGGAGCTCAAGCGCTGGCTGGCCGACCTCGTGCAGCGCAAGAAGCTGCTGTAGGTACCGCGCAAGCGGTCGGCGGGAACCGCGTCGATAGACTGAACGGACATGGCCACGCCGCATCACGACCACGACAGCGGCGCGGGGCTGCTATCGGTCGAGGAAGCGCGCGAGAAGGTCCTGTCACAGATCGAGCCGCTCCAACCGCTCGAGCTCCCGCTGACCGACGCGTACGGCTGCGTCCTGGCGAAGGACGTCGTCGCCGAACGCGACCTCCCGGAGTTCGCGAGCTCGGCGATGGACGGGTACGCCGTTCGATCTTCGGAGGTTCGCGATGCGACGCAGGCGTCGCCCGTGGAGCTCCGCGTCGTCGGACGCGCGCTCATCGGTCAGCGCCCGGAGGGAACGGTCGGCGGCGGCGAAGCCTTCCAGATCGCGACCGGTGCGCCGATCCCGGCGGGCGCCGACACGGTCGTTCCCATCGAGAACGTGGAGGTTCGCGGGAATGTCGTCCGGATCCTCTTCGGGACAGATGAGGGCAAGCACATCCGTCGCGCCGGCGAGGACGTGAAGAGCGGCGACGCGCTCGTGAATTCCGGCCGACGCCTGCAGGCGCCCGAGCTCGCGTTGCTGGCGACCGCTGGGGTTTCGCATCCGCTCGTGCGGCCGAGACCACGCGTCGTCGTGCTCTCGACTGGCGACGAGCTGATCCCGCCCTTTCAAACGCCCGAGTTCGGCCAGGTGCGCGATTCGAACGAGTACTCATTGTTCGGTGCGATCAGGGAAGCGGGCGCGGCTCCGATCCTCGCCGGCATCGTGAAGGACGACGTTGATTCGCTGAAGGACGTCGTGCTGTCGCATCTCGGCCAGGCGGACGTGCTCGTTTCGTCCGGTGGCGTCTCGGTCGGGGAGCGCGACGTCGTGAAGGCGGCGTTCCTGCGTCGGGGTGAGTTCGACTTCTTCCGCGTGGCGATGCAACCGGGGATGCCGCAGGGGTTCGGTCACATCGAGGGGAAGCCGTACTTCGGCCTGCCGGGGAACCCCGTGAGCGTGTTCGTCAGCTTCGAAGTTTTCATCCGCCCTTCGCTGATGAAGATGATGGGGCGGCGGAACCTGTTCCGGCCCGAGATCACCGCACGCCTCGCCGACGACGTCACCGGTCCGAAGGGCAAGACGCAGTTCGCGCGTGTTCGGGTGAAGCGCACCCGGGAGGGCTGGGTGGCTACCCCCACCGGCGGACGTGGGTCGAACCTCATCGCGACCGTCTCGCGCGCGAACGGCCTCGCGTTGATCCCTCCCGGCGTCGCGACGGCGAGGGCGGGCAGCGACGTTCGGGTGATCCTGTTCCGCTCGATGGAGGAATGATGGACGTCTCTCGTGCACCCGACGAGGCACGGCCCGCGGACGTCGCGCGGATCGTCGAGGTCGGCGGGAAGGAAGTCACCGATCGCGAAGCGCTGGCGGAGTGCGTGATCACGATGACGCCGGAGGCGTGCGAGCGTCTCGTCGCAGGCACGCCGAAGGGGAATCCACTGGAGGCTGCGCGAATCGCCGGCGTCATGGGTCTGAAGCGGACGCCCGAACTGCTGCCGTTCTGTCATCCCGTCGCGGTGACGGGCGCGGAGGTCGTCGTGACGCCAGAACAGAAGGCTGGCCGGATCTCCATTCGAACGACGGTGCGCGCTCGGGACCGGACGGGCGTCGAGATGGAGGCGCTCACGGCCGCGGCCGTCGCGGCGCTCTCGCTGTACGACACGGCGAAGGCGTACGACCGCGCGGCGCGAATCGACGGGCTTCGGTTGCTGGAGAAACGAGGCGGGAAGTCGGGGCACTACGTCGGCGAGGCGCAAGACTGAGCATCGCCGTGGCTCCCGACTGAGCGTCGTACGAGCAACGACTCGAAACTGATCGCGTCAACTACCTGCGGAGGCGCTCGCTTGGAAACTTTGCCGTTGGTATTTGTGACGCTACATCAGCGGTGCTAGGTTGCGGCGCCAGCCCCACCATGTGGTGGCGGACCGGGGATCCGAGCATCGGGGGCTGGGCGTGGGTTGGCTGTTGCTGGTTGCCTTGGGCATCATCTGGGCCGCGTTCCTGGTCCCGACGCGCAGAACATCCCATAGTCGTAGCATCGAGGACTTCGAACGGAACATGGACCTCTTGGCCGAGACCGAAGGAAATGGGCGCGGTCGCTGGATCGTGACGCCGCGCAAGGGCGTCGCCTTCGTCGGGACGCGTGAGCGCGCTCGAGAGCGCGCGCGTGCGCGACGGCGTCGAGTGTTCGTGTTCATGATCGAGAGCACCGGCATCGCGTTCCTCATCGGTCTCGTGCCGCCGCTCCGCGCGATATGGCTCGTCGCCGGCTCGTTGATGATCCTCCTCGCTCTGTACACGTGGCTGCTCGTGACGCTCAGGGAGCGAGAAGGGCCCACGTCCCGCAGGCCGGTGGCTGCTGTACGCGTGAACGGATCCGCGCACGCCGTGAACGGCTCCGCTCGCCACACGACGAACGGTCACAAGTCCAACAGTCGGGCCGTTCAAAACGGTCACAACGGACATGCTGCTCCTGGCGGTGAGGCGAACGGCCACGCCTTCCACAACGGTCAGGCGAACGGACACGCCGCCCACAGC
>DASUQY010000015.1:0-4313 GCA_036280315.1 Actinomycetota bacterium | reverse complement strand
ACGTCCCATGCCCTTGCAGATGTGCGCGATCATCCGGACCGTGGTGGTCTTGCCGTTCGAACCCGTCACCGCGACGATCGGGATGCGGGCCGGCGTTCCCGGCGGAAACAGCAGGTCGACGACGTCCTTCGCGACGTACTGTGGCTCGCCCTCGGTGGGATGCGTGTGCATCCGAAAGCCCGGTGCGGCGTTCACCTCGACGATCGCGCCGCCGGTCTCCCGGACCGGTTGCGTGATGTCGGGCGCGAGGAAGTCGATGCCGGCGACGTCGAGGCCGACGACGCGCGCGGCCTCCTCGGCGATCTCGATGTTCTCCTCGTGCGCCTCCCAGGTGCGGTCGATCGAGATCCCTCCGGTCGACATGTTCCCCGTCTCCGCCAGCTTGACCAGGGTGCCCTCGGGTGGGACGTCGTCCATCTCGTACCCCTGCTTGCGCACGAGGTCGACCGCGCGCCGGTCCACCTTGATCCTGGTCAGCACCTTCTCGTGACCGATCCCCCGGCGCGGGTCCTGGTTCGTGACGTCGACGAGCTCTGCGACGGTGTGCGTTCCATCGCCGATCACGTGCGCCGGGACGCGCTGCGCCACGGCGACCATGCGTCCGCCGACGACGAGCACGCGGTAGTCGTTGCCCGTCACGTAGCTCTCGACGACGACCTGTCCGCGCCGTGATTCCTCGATGGCGCGGGCGAACCCCTCACGAACGTCGTGATCCGTCCGGAGGTCGAGGCCGACGCCGCGACCGTGGTTGCCGTCGATCGGCTTCGTCACGGCGGGGAAGCCGACGCGGTTCGCCGCCTCGACGGCGCCGTCCTCGGTTCGAACGATCTCGCCGCGCGGGACCGGAAGACCGGCCGCCGCGAGCACGCGCGTGGTCATGTCCTTGTCGCCGGCGATGTCGACGGCGAGCGAGGAGGTCTTCGAGGTCATCGTGGCCCGGATGCGCTGCTGGTACCTCCCCCACCCGAGTTGCACGAGCGACTGTTCGTTCAGTCGGATGAACGGGATGCCGCGACTCGCCGCCTCGTCGAGGATCGCCTGTGTGGACGGCCCGAACGCTCGACGTTCGGCGAGCAGGATGAGCTTCTCGAGCTCGGCGAGGAAGTCGAACCCGTCCTCGGGCTCGATCAGGTGGTTGACGATCCGAACCGCGAGCTCACCGGACGCGATGCCGACGCGCTCCTCCCAGTACCCGTAGATGACGTTGTACCGGCCGGGTTCACCGGCGCTCCGCGTCTTGCCCCGATACACGTGCGCGCCGGACTCACGCTGGAGCTCGATCGCGACGTGCTCGGCCACATGGCCGAGCCACGTTCCCTCCACGAGCCGCTCTCGGAACCCACCGCGACGCCCCAACGAGCACGAATGCTCGCCCACGCCCGGGAGCATCTCGAGCAGACCGTCGACGAACCCCTCGATCGTGTTCGAGGGCCAGTCTTCCAGGACACCGAGGTCGACGAGCAGCTTGACGCAGGGTTCGTAGCTCCAGTAGTTCGGGCCGCGGAAGACCTGTTTCTGGACGATCCGAAGATCGGCTCGGAGGGGCGGTTTGTCGGCGACGGGCTCGCGCTTGGTCCTCTGCCGGTCCGCACTGGTCCGTGTCTTGCCGCTTGATGCGGGGGCCACGTTCGCTCGCTCCCGCTCGCTCACTTCTTGGGCCCCCGCGCCCCCCTGGTCACTCCGACGCCTCGCGTTCCACGCCGGGCTCGCCGGCGAGCAGTCGTCGCGCCCGCAGATCGAACCACGTCCCGGCAGGAAGCGAGTGCACGACGGCGCCCGACACCATGATCGGACGGTGACCCTTCGCCTGGTGCGCGTCGGTGACCACGTGCGAGCCGTCGATGAGCGTCACGGCGCCGCGCCCGATGACCTCGATCGTTCGATCGGCGTGGACGATTGCGCACGTGTCCTCGTCGAGGCCGATGCCGACGAGCGACGGCGACTGCGCGACGACCGCGAGCAGGCGACCGAACCGACCGCGCTGCTGGAAATGCTGGTCGATCACGACGCCCTGAACGATGCCGAGCCCCGCGGCGAGCTGTGCCATCCGCGTCTTGGGCGTTTCACCCGAGCGACCGAAAGCCATCATGTGGGCGGCCATCGCGCTTGCGCCTGCGGACGTCCCGGCGAGGACCGCGCCGCGGTCGTGCGCGCGCTGGATCGCGTCGGCCAGACGCGTGCCCGCCACGACGGACGACAGCCGCAGCTGGTTGCCGCCGGTGAGGAAGACGGCCGTGGCGTCCGAGAGTGCCGCGGCGACCTCCGGCGAGTCCGCCTGCGCGCGCTCCTCGGGCCGAACACCGGTGATGCGACCGATTCCGAGGCCGCCGAAGAGGTCCCGGTATCGCTCGGACGCCAGGTCGCCCAGCGACGATGCCGTGGACACCACCACGACGTGCCCGTGAGCGCCGCCCGCGTCGTTCGCGAAGCGGGAGAGGACGACCTTGTCGCGGACCTTGTCCTCGGCACCGCCGATCAGCATGACCGGACCCGCGCCGCCCAGGGCGCGAATGGCTTGAACGCGAACGTCATCCGAAGACACTGTGACGAAAGTGTAGCCCCGGTCTCGCCGCGGCCCGGTGGTGGCGCGAAACTAGTGGTGAGCGCTTCGCTCGGGATCGCCAGGCGGGCGGAGGATCAGGCGGTCGTGCGGCTCGACGACGTCGACCGTTCCTTCCAGGCCCGGCTCGACCCACAGCTCGAACCCGTCGCCGGCGATGAGCTCGTCGCCGTCGTGGCGCTCGTCGATGAGCGCGAACTCGACGCCGTCCGCGCCACGGTGGACCCGCACGGTGGCCTGGGGGTTGAAGCGGCGTGCCGCCGAGTGGGTGCGCTGCAGGATCTCCGTCGCCCACTCCGTGAACTCGAGCCGCATCAGGTCATCGTACGGAGCGCGGCGCCTGTAAGCTCGGCCGTCTTCTTCGATCATGAGTGTCACCACGCGCGAGCTCAGGCTGGTCGGCGCGGGCGGAGAGCCGGTCGATCTCGTTCGAACCCTGAACTCGCACGGCTTCGTCGACCTCCCGCCGATGAAGCCGGATCCGGACTACCGTGCCACCGAGCTCACGGTGCGTACGCGGCGCGGGAAGCCGCGCCGAGTCCGCATCGAGTCCGGCCGTCGCGGCTACGCCCAGCTCTCAATCCTCGGGCCGGCCTCGTCGAACGGCGTCGCCGACGACGTCACCGATGTTGTCCGCTACGTCCTCCGGCTCGACGCCGACCTCTCTTCGTTCTACGCGGCGGCCGCCGACGACGAGCAGCTGTCGTGGGTGACGACTGGAGCGGGCCGAATGGTGCGGAGCGCAAGCGTGTTCGAGGACGTCGTGAAGACGATCTGCACGACGAACTGCACGTGGTCGGCGACGGTTCGCATGGTCCACGCGATCGTCGCCAATCTCGGCGAGCCGGCCGTCGGCGCCCCGCCTGACACACCTTGGGGCCGTGCGTTCCCGACGCCCGAGGCGATGGCCGAGGCCGGAACGGGCTTCTACCGCGATGTCGCACGCGCGGGGTATCGCGGCGCCTACCTCGAGTCGCTCGCCCGGTCGGTCGCCGCCGGCGAACTCGACCTGGAATGGTTCGGCCGCGCGTCGGCGGAAGAGCTCAACGACGAGGAGCTCGAGCGCCTGCTGCTTGCCCTCCCCGGCGTCGGTCCGTACGCGGCCGCCCACATCATGATGACGCTCGGCAGGTATCACCGGCTGATCCTCGACTCGTGGACGCGGCCGACCTACGTGAAGCGGGCGGGCCGCAAGGCGGCGACGGACGCCGCGATACAGCGGCGGTTCCGTCGGTATGGACCGTATGCGGGGCTCGCGTTCTGGATGTACCTGACACGCGACTGGGTGGACGAGGCGTAACCGACCGGTCCTTGTCCGGCGTTGCGGGCCGCCGCATACTTCCCGCGGTCCACCATCGATGGTGGTGAAGGATCCCGTCATGAGCGAGCCCTTATGGCCTTTCGTCCGCGCGCACGCAGCATCTGGGCGTCCCTGCGAGCCGAGCGCCGAACGCTCCGGCAGGGTCTGGTCGCGCTCGCCCTGTCGACGGTTGCGTCGTTCGTCGCCGGCCTGACGCTCGGCGCGATCACCGGCACGCTGTCGCTGCTGCCCGGCCTGCTCGTCCTGATCCCTGCTTCCGTCGGCATGCGAGGGACGATCTTCGGGGCGATGGCGGCGCGCCTCGGAACGGGTATCCACGCCGGTCTGTTCGAGCCGACCCTTCGCCGCGACTCGCTCCTCGGCCGGAACGTGGAGGTCGGCCTGATCTCGAGTGTCGCGGCATCTTTCTATCTCGCCGCGGTCGCGAAGCTC
>DASUQY010000014.1:0-3580 GCA_036280315.1 Actinomycetota bacterium | reverse complement strand
CGACAGCGCGGCGCCGCCCCGGGCGTCGCCGTCGAGCTTCGTCAGGACGAATCCGGTCGTGTCGACCTCGCGCATGAAGGCCCGCGCCTGCACGACTGCGTCTTGTCCGGTCATCGCATCGCACGCCATCAGGACGTGGTGTGGCCTGATGGCGTCCTTCACGCGCCGCGCCTCGCGCATCATGTCCTCGTCGACGTGAAGGCGACCGGCCGTGTCGACGATCAAGACGTCGAAGCCCTCGCGCTGCGCGTGCTTCAGCCCCGATTTCGCTACCTTGACGGCGTCCTTGCCTTCGGAGACGACAGGTACGTCGATCTCCTGGCCGAGGGTCACGAGCTGGTCGACGGCAGCCGGGCGCCACAGGTCGGCGGCGACGAGGAGTGGACGCTTCCCCTTCTCCTTGTACATGCGTCCGAGCTTCGCGCACGCGGTCGTCTTCCCCGACCCCTGGACTCCGGCCATCATGATCACCGCGGGCTTCTCCCCCGGCAGCTGAAGCGGTGCCTGCGTTCCGCCCATGGTCTCCTGGAGCTCGTCACGGACCACCTTGATCACCTGCTGCGCCGGCGTGAGGCTTTTCATCACCTCTTCGGATAGCGCGCGCGTTCGAACGCGTTGGAGCAGGTCGTCGGCGACCTCGACGGCGACGTCCGCATCGAGCAGCGCGGTGCGCATCTCGGCCAGAGCGCCATCCACCTGCTTCGGGTGGAGCTTCCCGCGAGTGCGGAGCTTCTTGAAGATGCCGTCGAGACGGCCGGTCAGGGCGTCGAACATCGGAACGAGATTACGACGTCTCGAGAACGCGCTCGACCGTGTTCAACAACGCCGTGGGCGAGAACGGCTTCGTGAAGTACTCGTCCGCGCCCAACGACAGGACGAACGCGCGACCCTCTTCACCCGTTGCTGTCACGACGATCACGCGCACGTTCTTCGTGGCGGGGTCGTTCTTGAGCTCGGCGAGCACGTCGGCGCCGCTCGCGCCGGGGATGTTCAGGTCCAGGAACATCAGGTCGGGCGGTTGCGTCTTGGCCATCTCGAGCGCCCTCGCGCCATCGGGCGCCTCGCGGATCTCGAACCCCTCGTGCTCCAGAATCAGGCGCATCGCTTCACGCATCGTCGCGTGGTCCTCGACGATCAGGATGTCGGCTTTGGTCGTCGTGCTCATGCGCTCAGCAGCCGATCCGCGAACGTGCGCGGCTCGAACGGCTCGAGGTCCTCGATCGCCTCGCCCATGCCGATGAGCTTGACCGGCAGGCCGAGCTGTTCGCGAACGGCCAGGACGAATCCTCCCTTCGCCGTGCCATCGAGCTTGGTCAGCGCCACGCCCGTTACCTCGACTGCGTCGGTAAACGCCCTCGCTTGGGCGATGCCATTCTGACCGGTCGTCGCGTCGAGCACGAGCAGGGTCTCGTCAGGTGGCCGGCCGGCAGCTTTCTCCAGGACGCGGCGTACCTTCCGGAGCTCGTCCATCAGCGGCTGCTTGGTGTGTAGGCGCCCCGCCGTGTCGACGATCAGGACGTCCGAGCCCCGTGCCTCTGCCGCCTTGACCGCGTCGAACGCGACGGACCCCGGGTCCGCGCCGCGTTGCTGCGTGACGAGATGCGCATCGGCACGACGCGCCCAGATGTCCAACTGCTCGGATGCGGCTGCGCGGAAGGTGTCGCTTCCGGCGAGGCTTACGGATCTGCCGGCCCGCGCCAGTCGGGAAGCGAGCTTGCCGATCGTCGTGGTCTTCCCCGAGCCGTTCACGCCGACCACCATGATCACCGCGAGACGTCCCTCCGGCAGGTCAAGGGCACGGTCACCGGCGAGGATTTCGGCCACCTCGTCCGAGACGAGCTCGACGGGGTCGGATCCGGACGTGTAGCGGTCACGAACGGCCGCGACGACGCGGCCGGCCGTCGACGGACCGACGTCGGCCTTCACCAAGAGCTCTTCGAGCCGTTCCCACGGGTCGTCGACGGCCCCGCCGAACAGCGACCGGATCCGCGCGCCGAGCGCTTCGGTCCGCCGCGGGGACGGAGCTTCGGCGGGGGCTGGCCTGGTGCGAGGCACCACGCTCTCCGTCGTGGCGCCGCGCCGCCGCGATACCCGCAGGACGGCCAGCGCCGCGAGGAAGATCGCCACGACGACGACGGGGATCCACCAGAGCTCCACGGGCGGGCAGGCTAGCCGACGGAGTTCGACTCGGGTACGGCGACCTGGGGTGTTGGCGCCGTCTCGCCCCCGTTCGTGAGCTGATCCAGCCGCTGCGCGAGGACGCGCGACGTACCGTCCTTCGACATCGAGATGCCGTACATGATCCCGGCGACCTCCATCGTCCGTTTCTGGTGCGTCACGATGATGACCTGCGACTCGGCGGCGAAGCCCTCGACCAGCTTGATGAATCGGTGCAGGTTGATGTCGTCGAGCGCGGGTTCGACCTCGTCCATCAGGTAGAAGGGGCTCGGCCGGGCCTTGAAGATCGCGAACAGGAACGCGAGCGCGGTCAGCGCGCGCTCGCCGCCCGACAGCAGACTGATGCGCTTGACGCGCTTGCGCCCGGGACGCGCCTCGATCTCGATGCCCGTGTTCAGCAGGTCCCCCGGCTCGGTCGCAATGAGTCGTCCCTCGCCGCCCGGGAACAGCTCCGCGATCAGCCGTTCGAACTCCGCCGCCACGTCTCGGTACGCCGCCTCGAACGTCGTCGCGATCTCCGTCTCGACGCGCTGGATCACCTCGAGAAGATCTCTCCGTGCCTTGCGAACGTCGTCGAGCTCGCGCTGCATGAAGTCGTACCGCTCCTGCATCGCCTCGAACTCGCCGCCCGCCAGGAGGTTGACCCGCCCGAGCAGTCCGAGGCGCCGCTGGACGAGCTCCGCTCGCCGCTCGATCGTGGACACGGTGGCTTCCTCGGTGAGCTCGGCGACCGCGTCGTTCGGCTCGCGCTGGTGTCCCTCGCGCAGGAGGCGCTCCGCGTCCCGGATGCGGCGTTCGAGGTCACCGCGGAGCCGATCTTCGTCCTGGTAGTCCTCGCGAAGACGGTCGAGCTCCGTCGACGCGTCGCGCCACAGGCGGTTCGACTCGGCCTCCTCCTCCGTGGCGGCTCGGTCCGCTTCTGCGGCGGCGATGCGGGCAGAGGCCGCGGCCTCGAGCGCCGACTCGGCGCTCGCGAGTCGCGCCTCGGCGTCGGCGCGCTCGTTCCGGGCGGCTTGGAGCGTCGTCCGGAAGGTGTCCTCGTCCTGCCCGGCGACCGCGTCGCGCTCGCCGCGCGCCGACGCCAGCCGCTCCTCGACCCCGGCGCGATCGCGTCGAAGCGTTTCGACTGCGACTCGCGCTTGCACCGGCGGCTCGGGCGCCTGCGGCAGCTCCGGAACCTCGTGTGTCATCGGCTCCGCCGCGGCGAGTGCGTCGCGCCACGCCGCTGCAGCGTCGTCCAGGCCGGCGAGCCGTTGCGACAGGAGTTCGTCCTCCTTCGCGATCGACCCGATCTCTGCGTCGCCCCGCGCGATGCGATCCGCGGCTCGCGTGATCATCGCGTCCGAGCGCTCGATCTGCTCGGTCAGCTCGTCGATCTCGGCGGCGATGGCGTCGAGCCGTT
>DASUQY010000013.1:0-5195 GCA_036280315.1 Actinomycetota bacterium | reverse complement strand
CTCGGCGTTCTTGCGTTCGGTGATGTCGAAGATCACTCCCTGGATCAGCCACGGTTCGCCGTCCTCGTTCCGGACGATGAACGCCTGATCGCTCACCCAGATGACGTGGCCGTCCTCGTGGACCATGCGGTACTCATGCGTGAACGACTCGCGGTTCGTGTAGGCCTCGACGTAGTCCGCCCACGCCCTGTCGACGTCGTCCGGATGCACATGTTTGCGCCACGCATACGGGTCCGAGAGCCACTGGTCCTGGGTGATCCCGATCATGTCGTGCACCTGCGGGCTTACGTAGATCGAGAACGCGTTCTCGTCGACCGGGTCGATATACGTGATCGCCGGGATGCCCTCGACGAGCGCCTCGTACTTCGCGGCGGTCTCGAACCGCGATGCCTCCAGGGCGTGAACGGCACTGACGTCGCGCAACGTCACGACGAGATACCGGCGCTCCGGAGCTTCGACCTCGCCGACGTGGATTTCGACGGGGATCTCCGCGCCGTCCTTGCGCCTGCACGAGCCCTGGACGATCGAACCCGTGGCGTCCGACAGGGTGACCTCGGCGATGACGAGCTCGTCGACGGGGTGGTCGATCAGCTCGTTGGGACCGAACCCGGAGAGGTCGCGGACCCGCTCGTTCGCATAGACCACGCGCCCGTCGGTCGCCGCGACCACCAGGCACTCCGGCGTGGCGTCCAGCAACCGCCTGGCGTCGATCTCGAGTGGCTCACGTCCCGGGCCGGCAGTCGGGTGGCCGCGGCCGACGTCGATCGACATCCTTCTCTCTCTCCGATAGACACGCCTCCCGGAGAGCATCGAACCGGCCGAGGTCGGACCTTAGCCGCGTTCCTCGAGGCTCCACGGGGACCCATACTCGATGAGCAGATCGAGGAACGGGGTCGGCTCGAACGCCTCCGGACCGAGTACGCCCGCCCCGCTCCAGGCCCCGGTGGAAAGGAGCTCGAACGCGACCACCGGATTGATCGCGGTCTGCCACACGACAGCCTGGGCGCCGTCGCGCCCCCACGTCTCGTCGTTGTCGACGACGTGGTACAGGTAGACCTCTCGGGGCCGACCGCCGGTGCCGGTGCCGCTTACCCAGGTTCCCGCGCAGGTCTTCCCCCGCATCCGGTCCCCGAGCGTTGCCGGATCGGGCAGCAAGGCCGCGACGACGTCGCGGGGAGAGACCTCCGCGTCCCCGACGGGAATGCGCCCGGTCCGGTCCAGGCCGAGTTTGTGCAAGGTCTTCAGCACCTCGATGAACTCCGCGCCGAGCCCGTACTTGAACGTCACGCGCTCGCAGTCGATCCCCCGCGGAACGAGGACGACTTCCTCGTGCTCCACGTTCACGCACTCGAGCGGCCCAATCCCATCGGGGAACGTGAAAGTCTCGGGCTCGCTGAACGGCGCGGTCGTGAACCAGCCACGCTCGCGCTCCCAGACGACTGGCGGGTTCAGGCACTCCTCGATCGCCGTCCAGATCGAGAACGTCGGGGCGAACTCGTACCCCTCGATCACGATGTTCGCGCCGTCGCGCACGCCGACCTGGTCGATGCTGTCGAAGAGCTCGTCGGCCGCGTACCGCGCGAAGACGTCCGACATACCGGGCTCTACGCCGCACCCGACGAGCGCGAGCAGTCCACGCTCCTCCCATCGGTCGGCCTCGGCGAACTGATCGTCGCCGAGCTTCTTCCCCACGAGCTCGTAGGGACGCTCCGGATGAGGCTCCGAGAGCGACATCGCCATGTCCATGTACGTCGCGCCGACGTCGAACGCCGCTCGGAACACCGGCATGACGAACCGAGGGTCGACGGCGTTGAGGATCGCGTCGCAGCGATGTTCCTGCGCGACAGAGGCGACCGACGCGGCATCGGATGCATCGACGCGCGCGGCGACGAAGCGTCTGTCGTCGTATCGCTCGACGACGCGACGCGCCTTCGTCTCCTCGTAGTCGGCGAAGACGATCGTCTCGTAGAAGTCGCGACGGGCCGCGATCGGCGCCACCGCACTTCCGACGCCTCCGGCTCCCACGACGAGGATGCGCATGAGCCGCGGAGTCTATCGGGAGGGTGCCGCGCTACTCGCTCGGTTTCAGCTTCTCGAGCCTCCGCTCCAAACGTTTGCGCTCGAGCTCCGCGCCTCGGTGTGCCGCCTCGGCGTCGCGGAGCGCCTCTCGGGCCTCGGTTCGCCGTCGGTCGAGATCGTCGTACCGCGTTCGTGTGCGCTCGACCGATTCACCGGTACGTCGCGCCGTCGACTGTGCGGCTCGGAGCTCGCGTTCAACCGTGCGCGCCTCCTCCGCACGCTCGTGAGCCCTCGTATCCGCCCGCTCACGCTCTGCCGTCGCCTCCGCGGCTTTCGATCGCCGTCCGCCCTCGACCACACGGAGACCGCCCTCGCCGAAGCTCGACGGCGGACGAAGGGGGCGCTCGAGCCGTCCGGCCCGGAGCCGCTCGCCGGCCTCTTCGTCCGCGGCCGCGGCCTCGAGCGTCGACGTTATCTCCTCTTCGTGCGGTGCCGACGCGGTGCCGGTGCCCTGGAGGATCTCGGCGGCGACACGTCCGAGTCGCGCCACGAGCGCGCGCCGAGCTTCGCTCGCCTCCCGCAGCGGTCCAGCGTCACCGCCGGAGATCGCCCGGCGTTGGGCATCGCGAAGGCGGGCCCCGAGCTCGACGACGTCCGTCACGCCGCGTGGGTCCTGGCGCGCGAGCTGGTTCAGCGCCCACGCGGGGACCGTCGGCTTGCGGAGCCCCTTCACACGATCCGCGGCTTCGCGGTCTCCGGCCGCTCGCAGCTGCTTCGCCAGGGCGTCGCGTTCGGGGATGAACCGGTCGGGCGGCATCCCGAACAGCGAGTCGATCTGCTGGTCGAGCTCGTCAGCCACGCTCTCCTCCGGTTTCCTGCCAGTCCCGCACAACATCTTCCGACACACGGGGCCCGTCATGCCGGCCGGTCACATCAGCCGCGACTGGTCTCGATCTCGGCGACGACCGCGTTTGCGAATGGGAGGACCTGTGCCCGCAGGTCCTCCCACGACTCGTTCCCTCGCAGGTACCCCTCGCGCGCTCGCACCAGCACGGGACGATGTTCGGGAGGCAACCGTTCGAGCGCCCATTTGGCGGCCGCGTCCTTGGACCGGATCCGTCCCGCGACGACGCTGTGCCAGATGCGCGTCAAAGTGAGAACGACGTTGCGCGTGTCCCAGTCGATGTCGTCGATGAGAGCGGGGATGTCCGCAACGAGCGCCTCGACCAGATCGCGCTGAGGCACCTCGTCGAACGTCGTGCCTGCGGCCGAACCGGTCAACGTCACGTCGCCGAGGCGGACCATGGTGATGAGGATCGCGATGTCGGGATCGATCGTCGGACCGAAGGGGTCGGGATCGCCGCGTTCGAACCGCTCCCGCAACCATTCCCCGTACTGGAAGTCTCGCCGCGGCGGATACTGCCACGGCCGTACGTCTGACGCCGACACGATCGTTAGCTCGATCGGACGCCGTGCATCACCCCGCGAACGATTGCCGGATACCGCGAGCAGACCGGAAGCGATCTTCTGCTTCTCAGCATGGGTCGTTTCACGCGCGGAGACGGCCAGCACGTCGAGGTCGCTGTCTGCGCGAAGGCCGCCGAGGACTGCGGAACCGTGCAAGTAGGCGCCTACCAACACGTCGCCGAGCGCGTCATGGAGGATGGCGACGACCTCCTCGATCTGACGACGATCGGTCTCGGCGAGGCCGTCAGGCAGGTTGGATCGGGTCGTGGTTCTCCTCGATTCAGGAGCCAGGTTCGCGACCGAATGCCCGGAACGGCTCGGGGTCGTACTCGCTCAGCGCTCGAGGCCACCCGGTGAGCGCTTCATGGATCGCGACGTCCTCTCGAACGAGCCATGCGAGATGCCGAAGGCCGTGCTCAACGACCTGTGTCAGGTGCACTTGCGGTGGAGGACCGGTGGCGCGTCCCCGCGCCAGCTCCACTCGCGCGACCAGCTCGACCTCCTGCGTGACCGGGACGTGCCCGGGCGGCTCCACGATGACGAGGAACGTGAGGAAGATCGATCGGTCCACGACCCTCCACGACGTCGAGTGGACCATGATCGGTGTCAGTCCGAGGCCCGCGACGGTATCGACGATGGCCTCGTGCGGATCGAGGTTTGGATCCCATGACGCTCGCACCGTTTGACTGCCGAGCGGAGACACGTGCTGAATCCCCTCCTCGTCGAGATAGAGGACGATCGCTTCGAGCGACGAGCCATCCACGCCCGAACCCTAGCGGCAAGGCAACACCAGCCGGTTAGACAGCGCCGTGTCGCGACCTGAAGTCGTAGCCCGCCTGACCGACTTTCGCGGCCCGCATTCGAGGTGCTACGGTCGCGGCGTGGCTGAAGGCGGCCGAGCTCCAAGCTACGCCCCCGCCCTCCCCCTGTTCGTCACGCGTACTGCGGCGCGACGGCGCATCGTGGATGAAGAGTGGGAGACGGTCGAGCAGATAGAAAGGCGAACAAAGGAAATCCGAGACCAATGCGAGGCCGCGGGGGAGGCCCTCCGCAGTCTCAGCGAGACCTTGGACCGAGAGTTCGTCTAGCAGTCCAGATCGAGCTCATCCCTCTTTGCGGGCCAACCCGCGTACGCGTTGGCCCCGGCCAACACGCGACCTTTTCCTACTAGTCCGGTGGGTTTTGGGGATTGCTGCCCCCTCGGCACGCATCTCCAGGATTGAACACGTGCGGGTCGGCGCCTAGCTTCACGTTCTGCCCGTACGACTGCGCAATGCCGCCGGGGCCATCTGGCGCCACGGAAAAGTCGAGGCTTAGCGGCGCGTCCGGGTCGTCGTTCTGGCCAGAGAACACGCAGATCGAGTTCGCGTGCGCCGGCCCCGCGGTCTCCTCGCCGGTTCCGGTTACCTCGCCTGCGAACGCAGCACTTGCACTAACGCCGATGGCAAGCGTGCATACGACAGCCGCAACGAATGCTTTTACCCGCATATCGCACCCTCCCTGTCTCCGAACCTTGCACCGACCTTGCAGCCAGGCCTGGATTCTCGTAACCGGGATATCCAGATGCATGCCTCAAGTGGGGGAGCGGCGGTGGATAACGCGGGACTCGATGGCTCCCATCCCGTCACGCTCCAAGCCAAGATGCCGCGCCAACGCCTGAACGTGAAGGCCGATCTAGAGCGCGAGCTTGGTCGGCTCCCTCTCAACTG
>DASUQY010000012.1:0-2928 GCA_036280315.1 Actinomycetota bacterium | reverse complement strand
TGGATCGCGGCGTCGGTGGTGAACAGGAGCGCGACGTCGACCGTACCGGCTCGGAGTGCCGACACCGTGAGCGAACCGCCCGCGTCGAGCGTCACGAATCGGTCGAACTCGAGACCGTACGTGCTCTCGAGCCCCTCGAGACACAGCGGACGTTCGGGGCACTCGGGCGGGCCACCGAACGCGAGGTCCTCGTCGATCGCGGTCAGGTCGCTGATCGCCTCCAGGCCATGGCGCTTCGCCGTCTTGTGGGCGACGGCGAACCCGTTCTGGTTCTGGGCCGGCGCGGGCGTGAGCACGTCGACCCCCCGCTCGGCGAATGCATCGACCAGTCGAGCGTGCGTCAGCTCTTCATCTGAGGTTGCGATGTTCTCACCGCTGGCGAGGAACTCGAGTGCTGAACCCGCGTACTCGGGGACGAGCTCGACCAGTCCTCGCTCGAGCGACGGTTCGACCAACTCGCGTGGCCCGATGCCCAGCTGACGCCTCACGTTGAAGCCCTCGGCTTCGAGTGCCTGCGCGTAGATCTCGCCAAGGACCACGCTCTCGGGGAACTCGAACGATGCCACCGTGATCGCACCGTCGTTGAGCGCCGATGTCGTGGGCGGAACATCCGGCCCACAGGCAGGAACCGACACGATGAGGGCGAGCGCCAGCGCGAACTCGCGCAGCGGCTTAACTCGAGACAACCGGAGTGCTCGCGGTCGTCGCGACGTCGACGCTTTCGCGTCGCCACGAGGACTTGGCCCGCCAGATGAGATACGTGAATCCGCCGATGGGGATCTGGATCCCGTACGTGAGGACGCGGAACAGCAGGACCGCCGCGACCACCTCGGGTCGACTCCCCCCCGCAGCGACCAGCCCACCGATGTACCCCAGCTCCACCACTCCGAGTCCGCCGGGCGTCAGCGGCAGCGCGGTGAGTAGCCGTCCGAACGAGAACACGGCGAGGACCTGCAGCGTGGAGACCTCGGACGCGGAGACCCCCACGTGCCGAAGGGAGAGGAGCAGGACGAACCACAAGGCGAGATGCGAGACGACGGTCGTGAGCGTGATGGCCAGCCATCGCCGCGCGACGAGCACGATCGTTCGCTTCCTGAACGCCACGGCCTCCTCGCCCCAGGTCGTGAACGGCGGCTTTCTAAACGGCTTGACGATCGCGGACGCGATCTTGCCCAATCGGTCGCCGATCCGGCGCGCGAGCTCTTTCTTCCACAGCGCGAGCGCGAACAGCGCCACGGCGACGGCGAGGATGGCGAGACCGATCAGCGCCGCGACGAGGAGCGCCGCGTTCGCCTGACCGGTGATGGCGAGCAGCGCGAGCGAGACGATCGGAAGCCCGAGCTTGAGGAAGATGTTCCAGATTCCAGTAACGCCGACGTACAGGGCGATCTCCTGGCCCCCGAACCCCCACGAGTGGAGCATGCTGTACGTCAGCCCAACGGCGACGGCGCCGCCAGCCGGAAGAGTGTTGGCGACCGACGTGGTCGTCTGCGTGAGCACTGCCGACGGCGCGAACCTCAGTCCGGGCAACGCGGCCATGTTGACCAGCCAGTACGTGACGAGGTTGAACACGGTCGCGCCGACGAGCGACAACAGCTCGACTGGCGTCAGCCCCGAGATCGTCGCCCAGACCGCGGAGTAATCGGCGATCCGCGGAATCGCGTAGAAGAAGATCGCTACGACGATGACGAGCGAGATGAGCGCGCCGACGATCCGCCGGATCCGTTTGCGGCGGCCGGTGTCCTGGGGACTCGCGACGTCCGTAACCGACATCACTCCTCGCAGTGTCCGGCCTAACCGGTGAGCGACGCCGCGTGGTCCGGCACGTACGTGTACATGTTCAGCGGCGGTCGCACGTAGCCCTCGTCGCTCTGCCGCTTCGGGATCTCGATGTCAGGCAGCGGCTTCTCCTGATACGGGACCTTCGACAGGAGGTGTGCGATGCAGTTGAGCCGGGCGCTCCGCTTGTCGTCGGCCGCGACGACGTACCACGGCGCCTCGGCGATGTCGGTATGGACGAACATCTCATCCTTCGCGCGCGAGTAATCCACCCATCGAGTCCGGGAGTACAGGTCGGTCTCGGACAGCTTCCACCGGCGCATGCGGTCGTCGACCCGCGCCTTGAACCGCCGCTCCTGCTCTTCGTCGCTCACCGAGAACCAGTACTTGATGAGGTTGATGCCGTCCTCGATGAGCAGGCGCTCGAACACCGGACATTGACGGAGGAACCGGCGGTGCTCCTCCGGTGTGCAGAAGCCGAGGACCTTCTCCACGCCGGCGCGGTTGTACCAGGACCGGTCGAACAGAACGATCTCACCCGCCGCGGGCATCTCGGCCACGTAGCGCTCGAAGTACCACTGCGTGCGTTCGCGTTCGGTCGGTTTGGGGAGCGCGACGATCCGAGTGACACGGGGGTTCGTGAACTGGGTGATCCGCTTGATGACGCCACCCTTGCCCGCCGCGTCGCGACCCTCGAACACAACGACGACCCGCGTGCCCTGGGCCTTGACCCAGTCTTCCATCTTCACGAGCTCTTCCTGGAGGCGCAGGAGCTCCTTCTGATACGCCTTCTTCGGGATGCGATCGGGCCGCTTCTCCTCGTGCCTCTCGCTCTCCTTCTGCTTCATGCGTCGAATCTATGCCCGGGAAGAGAAGCGCGCAAAAGGCACCTCACCTGCCGTTCGCGGAAAAATGCTGGTAGTCCTGCGCCGACCGCCACGTGCCGCCCCACTCCCAGCCGATGCCGTGGAACGCGCGCCACACGATGTCGCGTTCGGAGATCATGCCTGGTCGGACGTCCGAACGGTCGGCGTACGGTTCTCCGTTCGGTGGTGAGACGCGCGAGCCGTCGACGTAGGGGTTCTCGACCGGATTGATGTCGATGGCCTTCCCGAACGCATGCATCGACCAGGTGGCGGTCCCAGCGAC
>DASUQY010000011.1:0-5001 GCA_036280315.1 Actinomycetota bacterium | reverse complement strand
ACGCCGAACCGCGCCATCTCAATGCGGTCCGGCGGTTGCTCAGGGCGTGCGGAGTGACGCAGTCTGCGCTTCGATGTCCCCCCGCGCTTCCGGCGCACGCTGACGACATCGCTCGGACCGGTGCGAGACGCCGACGCATCTTCCACAACTGCTCGGGCAAGCACGCCGCCATGCTCGGCGCGTGCGCGGCCGCGGCGTGGCCGCTGGAGACGTACGTCGAGCGAGATCACCCGTTGCAGCGGGAGATCGAGAAGGCCGTTGTTCGGGCGACGGACGTGCAGGACCCGACGATAGGCGTCGATGGATGCGGCGTACCCGTCTTCGGCCTCCCGCTGCGAGCGATGGCGACGGCCTTTGCTCGACTCGCGCGGCCTGAGCGGCTCGGGCCGCTCGCCTCGAAGGCGGACCGCGTCGTCGGCGCGATGCGCGCTCATCCGTTCCTGATCGCCGGGACGAATGGGGCTGACACGATGGTGATGGACGCCGCGCGGGGAGTCGTTTGCAAGTACGGCGCTGAGGCTCTGCACTGCGCGGGAGTGCTCGAGCAGGGGATCGGCGTTGCGGTGAAGATCGCGGACGGTGGGGAGCGTGCGGCGGGACCGGCGCTTGTGCGAGCTCTCACCCTGCTCGAGGCGTTGACGCGCGACGAGCGTGAGAGGCTCCAGCCGATCGCGCGGCGCCCGGTTCTCGGGGGCGGGCAGCCGGTCGGGGAGATGGTCGCGGACTACCGGCTGTCGCGCCATCGCGGCTGAACCGCGGAGTGCACCTGCAACGGTGTCGGTTCTCCCGAGTACCATTCCTCGATGGCCCACGCACGGATGACCGCTGGCGCACGCCCGCGCGTCGCAGTCGTCAGCGTTCACACCTCGCCGCTCGACCAGCCCGGAACCGGCGACTCGGGCGGCATGAACGTGTTCATCAGAGCCGCGGCCGAGCGGGTGGCGGCGATGGGTGTCGACGTCGACGTCTTCACGCGATGCCGCGGCCACGACCTTCCCGAGGTACAGCCGCTCGCGGGCCGGTCCAGGCTCATCACCGTCAAGGCCGGACCCTGCGCGCCGGTCCCCAAGGACGAGCTCCAGCGGTTCGCGGGCGAGTTCCTGGGCGGGATGCTTGGCCGCGAACGGCGTGAACGCAGGCGGTACGACCTCGTCCACACGCACTACTGGGTTTCTGGCTGGGTCGGCCGGAGCACGAAGGACATCTGGGACGTGCCGCTCGTCGCGTCGTTCCACACGCTCGGCAAGGTGAAGAACGCCTCGCTCGCGCCCGGCGACGCGCCCGAGCCCTTCGCCCGGCTCGCCGGCGAAGAACGGGTCATCGCCGAAGCGGATCGTCTGGTCGCCGCAACACCCAGCGAGAGGTCACAGCTCGTCGGCCTGTACGGGGCCGATCCGGACACGATCCGCGTGGTGCCGCCTGGCGTGGATCACGCGCTGTTCCACCCCAGGCCGCGCGACGCGGCGAGGGAGCGTCTGCACTTGACCGGCGTCCGGCTCGCGCTGTTCGTCGGGCGGCTCCAGGCGCACAAGGGTCCCGACCTCGCCGTTCGAGCGGTAGCCGAAGCCGTAGCCCGAGATCCCGCCGCCGCCCGAGACCTCGTGCTCGGCGTCGTCGGTGGTCCGAGCGGGTCGGGGCACGGCGTCGACGTCGCCCGCCTGCTCGACCTCGCAACGACGCTTGGGATCGGCGATCGCGTGATGTTCTTCCCTCCGCAGTCGCAGACGCGTCTCGCGGACTTCTATTCGGCGGCCGAGATCGTGCTCGTGCCGTCGCGATCCGAGTCGTTCGGACTCGTCGCTCTCGAGGCACAGGCGAGCGGGATCCCCGTCGTCGCCGCGGCCGTTGGGGGGCTCCGCTATGTCATCGAGGACGGCACGACCGGATTCCTGGTCGACGGCCACGATCCCGTCGATCACGCCGACAGGATCATCGAGCTCCTCCGCGACCGAACGGAGGCCGAGCGCATGGGACGAGCCGCCGTCGAGCGGTCGATGCAGTTCTCGTGGGACGCCACCGCCGTTGAGCTGCTCGGTGTGTATCGCGAGCTGATCGACGTCGAGGCCGCGGCGTAACGCGTTCTGAGCCACACGTCCTTCGAGCGCGTTGGGTGGTCTCGAAAAGGACGTCTCCGAAACACTTGCGCCGCAACACGTTCAAGCTGCTCGTCGCCTGACGTTCAACATCTTGTCACTCTTTGTCTCAATCGATCTACCTGCGCATATGCGGTGTGACCAGCATGTTCTCCAGGTTGACCCCGTCTGAGGCCGTCGATACATTTCGCGTCGCTCCGAGCAGCCGGAGCGGCCGAGTCAGGGAACCGAAGTCGGGACCCCTGGGAAAGCCGTAAGGACAACTGGGCGCATCTGTCACGTACGGTCGGGACAGCTAACTGGCTGTGCTGGCGGAGAGGCTCGGGAGTCCCCAAAGCCCAACGAAAGGGTCTACGGCCAGGAAACCGAGACGGCCGTGAGAGGTTGCTCGGGGCACTCGAGCCCGAGGGGCTGAGGGTGGCTGGAGGCTTCGGTCTCCGGCGAGCCCGAGGTCCCTCGGGTTCTTTCGTTTCTGCCGGCTCGCCGTGTGATCCACTCCTTGTCCGGGCGCGGTACCGCCGTTACGGTTTCGCCGCCATGGCTACCCGGCAGGGATCTTCGGATGCGCAGACCAAACGCGAGCTGATCGTCGAGGTGGCCATGCGGCATTTCGCCGAGCACGGCTACCGAGGCGCGCGAGTCGAGGACATCGCGGCTGAGGTGGGCGTAGCCAAGGGCACCGTCTTCTTACACTTCGGAACCAAGGAGGGGCTGTTCCTCGCAGCGTTCGAACGCGCGGTGAGCGAGCTGCCGGCATGGCTGGATGCACCGCAGGACGTGATCGATCGTGGATTCTGGTCGGTTTTCGATTACTGGATCGACCTCACCGAGCAATCGCTGAGCGATGCGTGGGTGCCGAACCGGGTGGCGATGATCGGCCGACATGACACGGGTCTCGGCCTCCGCCGACCGATCGACCGACTGATGCGAAGCGAGGACCCTTACGGAACGCTCGACTTCGTCGAGTTCGGGATCAGGCGCGGAGAGGTGCGGGACGACGTCGACCCCGACATGATCGCCACGGTCCTCGACTGGGTCGCCGAACGGTTCCAGGACGCGCTTGGGAGCGAGGAGCTCGATCCCGGCCTGGTCCACCGGAAGCCATTCCTCCCCGAACGCCGCAACGTTCGGATCCGCGAGTTCATCGAGGTCCTTCGGAGCGGCATCGCCACCGGATAGCGGGCGAGGCTCGACGGCGACGCATCCGGCTGCGAACATGGGTCGCCCGTCCCGCCAGGGACGGGACCGATCCTTCAGGAGACGAAGCAGTTGGACGACCGGACGGTGGCGTTCCTCGGTGGCGGCCGCATGGGCGAGGCGCTCATTTCGGGGCTGATCCGCTCGGGCGGGCGCACGGCGGACGAGATCGTGGTCACGGCCCGCCGTGAGGAGCGAGCGCGCGAGCTCGCCGAACGGCACGGGGTTTCAGCGACGCTGTCCAACGCAGACGCCGTCGAACGCGCGAAGACGCTCGTCCTGATGGTCAAGCCGCAGGACATGGAGACGCTCCTCGAACAGATCGCGGACTCGGTGACGTCCGACCACCTGGTGGTGAGCTTCGCGGCGGGCATCAGGACGTCCTTCGTGGAGACACGTCTCACCGAGATCGTTCCGGTCGTTCGAGTGATGTCGAACGTCGCCGTACTCGTCGACGAGGCGATGTCCGTCGTCGCCGCCGGCCAGCACGCGGAGGACAAGCACCTCGCGGTGGCCGAGGAGCTCCTCGGTTACGTGGGCAGGGTGCTGCGCCTGAAGGAGACGCACCTCGACGCGATCACGGCAACGAGCGGCAGCGGTCCGGCGTACTTCTTCCTGCTCGCCGAGGCGATGATCGAGGCCTGCATCCTTCTCGGGCTCTCGCGCGACGTGGCGACCGAGCTCATCATCCAGACCATGCTGGGCTCGGCCAAGATGCTTCGCGACACCGGGAAGCACCCGGTCGAGCTTCGCGAGATGGTGACGTCACCCGGCGGAACGACGATCGCCGCGATCCGACATCTCGAGGAGGCCGGCGTCCGCGCGGCGTTCCTCAACGCGATCGACGCCGCCCGACACCGGAGCGCGGAGCTCGCCAAGGGCGGAGAGGAGGACGAGAGCTGATGGGCCGCGGCGACCGAGCGAAGGTGCGCTGGGCGCACGACCGCGTACGCAGAAAGAAGGAAGCACTCAAGCGCGCCGCCGAGGAGCGGGGCAAGGCGCGCAAGGCAGCGCGCCGAAAGTAGCTCCGACCCTCTGCTAGCGGCGGCCCAGGCGGTTCCGCAGCACGCCGATCCCTTCGCCCTCGACCTCCACCTCGGCGCCCTGCCAGATCCGGTGTTCGAACCCGGGGATCTCAAACGGCGCCGAGGCGAACGCGTCGCCCGGGCGCAATCGTTCGTGGCGTGACGCGACGGCGACCTCCCGCAGCAACGACCGCGCCGTACCGTTGAGGTTTCCCTTGACCCACTCGGTGCCGTCCACCCGAATGGTGACGTACGTGGTCTGCGGGTCGATCTCGTCCGCCGTCACCACGCACGGGCCGATCGAGACGGGAACGCCTGCGGGTGTGGCGATCGGGTCTCCGGACGCGCTGAGCGCGAACCAGTCCGCCACGAGCGTGTAGCCGAATATCGCGTCCGGCACGTTCTCGGGTCGCAGCGCCTCGTCCACCGGCCGGCGCAGGACGGCGGCGATCTTCGGGTGAAACTCGAGCCAGCCGGCGCCTTCGGGCCACGGGATCTCGTCGTCGGGGCCGAACACGGGGCGGTCGCTCTCGGCGGCGTCCGAAGAGCGGAGCGTCGACGGAACGACGGATGCGAGCAGCCGCGCTTCGTCGACGACGCAGGCCATCACATCTGCCTCGTCGCGCTCGAGGGCGGCCCGGGCGGCATCGAGCACCGTCCCCCCGTTTCGCCGGACCAGACGCTCC
>DASUQY010000010.1:0-3839 GCA_036280315.1 Actinomycetota bacterium | reverse complement strand
CGCTGGCGGTTCCACGCGATGAACGCGCCTCCCAGCATCGCGCCGACGAGCGCGATCGCGACGAGGATCCCGGGAGCTCGTCGTCGACGCTGGTCGAACCATCGCACCACGCGAACGAGTCCGAGCGCCGCGAGTATCGGTACGACGAACCCGAAGGTCACGAAGCGGTCGGCGGGGAGCCATCCCGTTGGGAGCGCGACGAGGATGCCGCCGACGAGCACGGCGCCCCACGCTCGAAGGAACTTGGCGACGAAATCGGCGCGGTCGTAGAGGCCCGCGACGGCGAGCGGTACCGACGCCCATTGCACGTACCGCGCCCATCGATGGATGAAGCGGTCCAGGTACGCGGCGCGTAGCTCGCCGCCGAGGCCGGCCCGTCGCAGGAACGCGTCGCGAGATGTGTCGACTTCCGGCGGCGACGGCCCGATCTGGACCGAAAGCAGTCCGGCTGCGACGAGGACCCCGGCGCCGGCAGTCGCTCCCGCGACGCGACCCGCCTGTGGGCGGTCGTCGCGCCACGTCATCGCGGCTGTGAGCAAGAGGATGACCGCGGCGAGCACCAAGAAGAGCGGGTGAGCGAGCCCGCCGGCGGCCAAAACGCCGGCGGCGAGATACGCCGCACGTCTCGTTCCGTCCGCGAGCGCGACCGCGGCGGCCAAGAACGCTGCCGCCACGGCCAGGTTTGCCAGATAACCGGCGGCGAGGTGAACCGCGAACGTACCGGCGAGCAGGCCAGCCAGAAACGCGACTCGCCCACGGGTTCGGATGAGGGCTGTCGCCGCCATGCCGATCGAGACACCGAGTGCGATCTCAAGCGCCGACGTCGCTTCGACTACTGAGCGCCCGAGCGCTCCCTGCAGCGCCAGCGTCAACGCCGGAATGCCGGGCCGCGATGCGACGACCGACAGGCCATCCTCACCGGCGAGTCGCGCCCACCACAGGTACACCGGTGCGTCCGGCCCGAGGGGGAACCGAGCGTCGAACGCCACGAACGGCCACAGGAACCACGCGAACAAGACGAACGTGAGCCCGCCGAGCACCAGCAACTCTGTCCGTGGGCCGAAACGTTTCATCGAACGGAGCATCGCACCCTCGCTGCTAGCATCCCGCGGATGCTCGACCGCGAGCTCGCCGAAGAGGTCCTCCGCGCGGCTCGATCCCGCGGCGGCGCGTTCGCCGAGCTGTTCGTCGAGGAACGGTTCGGCGTATCGGTCCGCCTCGACGACGGCAAGGTCGAGGAGCTCACGACCGGAACGGATCGCGGTGCCGGCGTTCGCGTCGGCCACGGCACGTCCTTCGGGTACGCGTATTCGAACCGCCTCGACCGCGACTCGCTGCTGCAGGCCGCGGCTGCCGCGGCGGCATCCGTGACCGAGAACGGTGCCGGCGACGTCGCCGCCTTCCGCTCGCTCGAGCCGCTCGTCGTTCACCAAGCGACCCACGATGCGGCGTCGACCGGATCGGCCGACAAGGTCGCGTGGGTACGCGAGGCCGACGACGCGGCTCGCTCGCACTCTCCCGAGGTGCGCCAGGTAACGGCCGTGTACGGCGACTCGCTCCAGCGCGTGCTGATCGCGGCGTCCGACGGACGGTGGGTCGAGGAGACCAGGCCGCGTGTCCGTCTGGTCGTCTCGGTCGTCGCCGCGCGCGACGGCAACATCCAGACGGGTTTTCACGGGCCCGCAGGCCTGGCTGGCCTCGAGTTCCTCGAAACGCACCCTCCTTCGGAGACAGCGTTGGTCGCGGCCGAGCGAGCCGTGACGATGCTCGACGCTCGTCCGGCGCCTGCGGGCGAGATGACCGCGGTGCTCGCGCCGGGGATGGGCGGTGTGCTGTTCCACGAGGCGGTCGGGCATCCGCTCGAGGCCGACATCGTGGACAAGGAGGCGAGCGTGTACCGCGGCCGCGTGGGGGAGCGGCTCGCTTCCGACATCGTGAACGGCGTCGACGACGCGACGGTTCCGAATGCGTGGGGGTCGTTCTCCTTCGATGACGAGGGAGCGCCGGCTCAGCGGACGCCGCTGTTCGACGACGGCGTGTTACAGGGATGGCTCTACGACCGCTTACGCGCGGAGAAGGACGGCGCGCCGTCGAGCGGGAACGGCCGGCGGCAGTCCTACGCGCACCCGCCGATCCCGCGGATGACCAACACGTACATCCTCAACGGCACGTCGAGTGCCGAGGAGCTGATCTCCTCGACCGAGCGCGGCGTCTACGTGACGGCGCTCGCGGGCGGCCAGACGAACCCAGCGACCGGCGACTTCGTGTTCGGATGCTCCGAGGCGTACCTGATCGAGAACGGCGAGAGGCGGCACCCGGTTCGGGGCGCGAACCTGATCGGCCGCGCGATCGAGGTCATGTCGCACGTCGACGGCCTGGCGAACGACTTCGACATCTGGCCCGGCATCTGCGGCAAGGACGGCCAGAGCGTCCCCGTCGGGAGCGGCTCGCCCACGCTTCGCATCGCGCGGATCACGATCGGCGGCACGGGATGACGCGTGACCTCAACGACCTCGCGGCCGTGGCCGTGGCGGCCGCGCGCGATGGAGAGGCCGTCGAGGCGTATGCCGAGGAGTCGAGGCACACGGATGTCGAAGCGCGGAAGGGCGAGGTCGAGGGCCTAACCTCGGCCGAGAGCCGCGGCGTCGGCGTCCGGGTTATCGCCGGCGGCCGGCTGGGGTTCGCGTACGCCGCCGACCCCAGTGACGACGAGATCGTGGCCACGGTCGAGCGCGCGCGGGAGAACGCGACGCTCGGGACCGAGGACGAGAACAACGTGCTCGCGGACGCCAGCGAGTACGAGCCGATCGAGGGGCTGTTCTTCGACGAACAGGCCGCGATGCCGGCCGACGACAAGGTCTCTCTCGCGCTCCAGGTCGAACGCGTGGCGGTGTCGTCCGACCCGAACGTGGGCAAGGTCGAACAGTGCGGGTTCGGCGACGCGATCGGCCGCGTCGCCATAGCGTCGACAACCGGCGTGTCGGCGGAGTTCCGCAGGACGGGATGCTGGTGTGTCGCCGTCACCCTTGCAGAGCGTGACGGTGACACCCAGACTGGTTTCTCGTTTCAAGTCGCTCACCGGGCGGCGGATCTCGACCCGGACGCGGTCGCGCGCGAGGCCGCTGAGCGCGCCGCGCGGATGCTCGGCGCGGTGAAGCCCCAGACGCAGCGCGTTCCCGTGCTCCTCGATCCCTTCGCGGCGTCGTCGTTCCTCGGCGTGCTCGCCGGAGCGCTTTCCGCCGAATCGGTGCAGAAGGGACGGTCGTTGTTCGCGGACCTCGTCGGAGAGCGCGTCGGCGCCGACGTCTTCACGCTCGTCGACGACGGCCGGCTCCTGGACGGACCCGCGGCAGCGCCGTTCGACGACGAGGGCGTTCCGGCAGGGAGGACCGACCTCATCGGCGCCGGCGTGCTGAACGGCTTCCTCCACAACACGTACACGGCGCGCCGCGGCTCCACGACGTCGACCGGCAACGCGAGCCGCGCTGGATATCGCTCGACACCCGGGGTCGGCGCGACGAACTTCTACGTGCAGCCGGGATCGATGTCGTTCGAATCGCTGCTGGCGAAGGCGGATGGCGGTGTGCTGATCCAGGACGTCTCGGGCGTGCATTCGGGTGCGAACCCCATCAGCGGGGAGTTCTCCGTCGGCGCCACCGGACTTCGCATTGCCGGCGGCGCGCTCGGTGAGCCCGTTCGCGAGATGACCATCGCCAGCACGCTGCCCGACATGCTGAAGTCCGTGGCGGCGGTCGGCTCGGACCTTCGATTCTTCTCGTCGGTCGGCACGCCCTCGATCCTCATCGGCGAGATGACGCTCGCGGGCGTCTGAGAACACC
>DASUQY010000009.1:0-4773 GCA_036280315.1 Actinomycetota bacterium | reverse complement strand
CCGGCGGCCGTCGCGCGCCGGATCATCGATAGTGTGCGACGGTCGTAGGATAGAGTTGTGCTCCTGTTCGTACTCGTGCTCCTGCTGCTCGCCGCTGCGACCGGGGTCCTCGGCGCCGTCCTGAAGGCGACGCTCATCGTCGTGCTGTCGCTCGTACTTTCCGTCGTCGCTCTCGGCTGGGTGGCAACGTGGTACGCGAGGCGCCGCATGCGCGAGTTCCACCGGGAGTTCGACCGCCGAATCGATCACGATCGCCGCCGACAGCACGCCTACGACGTCGGCGAGGACCCGACGGGTCGGCCCAGGATCGGCGACGGCGCGTAGCTAGAGCTCGAGCAACGCGGGCGCGAGCTCGCGCAGCGCGTCGACCGCCACGTCGTTCTCGTCGTCCATGATCGGCTGGACGCACACGTGGTCGGCACCGGCGTCGAGGTGCTGACGCACCCGCAACGCGATCCTGTCGACGTCACCCCACGCGATCACGGCGTCGATCAGCGCGTCGCTCCCGTCCCTCGACAGGTCGGCATCGGTCCACCCCATGCGCTTCAGGTTGGTCGCGTAGTTCGTGGTCCGCAGGTAATCCGACGCGAAGGCGCGGGCGATCTTGCGGGCCTTCGCCGGATCCGTTTCGAGCACCACCGTCTGTTCCACGGCCAGGACCGGACCGGGACCGAGCCGTTGTCGCGCGAACGCCGTGTGCTCGACGGGAACGAAGTACGGATGGGCGCCCAGCGTCCGCTCGGCGGCCAGGCTCAACATGCGAGGACCGAGCGCCGCGAGCACCATCCGCGGGAACGCCTCGGGCTCCGGCGCCGCGGAGGGCGCGCGCATCATCGCATCGAGGTAGTCGCGCATCGCCGAGACCGGCCGCGCGTACGCGCCGCCGCGCCGACCGACCGAGGGGGCATGGCTCACGCCAACCCCGAGGAGGAACCGGCCGGGATACGCGTCGGTGAGCATCCACCAGCCGTTCGCCATGGCGATCGGATCGCGGGCCCACATGTTGGCGATGCCCGTGGCGACGACCGCCCGTTCGGTCGATGCGAGGAGCCAACCGGCGTGACTGAACGCCTCGCGCGATTCCACTCCCTCGCCGAACCAGATCGCGCCGTAGCCGAGGGATTCGATCGCCGCTGCGGCGTCGCGCTCCTCCGCCGCCGTTTGCGTCTCGAGCGCGAAGCTCCACACGCCGACCCTGCCGAGCGCAGTGCGGAGCGCGTCCCGCTCCCGCCGAAGCTCGAGGTCGGCGGGTTCCTCCATGGCGGTCGGACCCTATCCGCGACCGGGGGTTCGCACAACGTTCGCTTCGCTCACTGTGCCACCCCCCGGCACCCCCGATCGGGGTGTTTCGCGCAGTCAGATCAAAAAGCGAACGGGCCCTGCCGTTGAGGACGGCAGGGCCCGTTCGGGGTGAACGCTCTTAGCGGGCTTCGCCCGCCGTCACCCGCTCTCGTTCGGTCTCGACGGGCTTCGCGACGTGCTCGGCCTCGCGTCCCTCCACCCGCAGCTGCGGAAGCCACTCGAGCCACTTCGGGAGGTACCAGTTGAGCGTGCCGAGGAGCTTCATCGACGACGGCACGAGGATCGACCGGACGACCGTCGCGTCGAGGAACACCGCAACCGCCAGGCCGAATCCCATCTGCTGGAGTGGCGCCAGCCGGCCTGCGGCGAACCCGCCAAAGACCGCGACCATGATCAGCGCGGCGCCGGTGATCAGACCGCCCGTCGTTCGAAGCCCGTACGCGACGGACTCGGTGTTGTTGCCGGTGAAGTCGAACCGCTCCCGGATCCGCGACAACAGGAAGACGTGGTAGTCCATCGACAGGCCGAACAGGATCGCGAACAGGAACAGCGGGAGCCAGGCCTCGATCGATTCCACCTGCGGGAAGTTCAGGAACTCCGCGATGTCCTTCACGAACGCCGGTCCGACTCCCTGCTGGAAGAACGCAACCACCAGCCCGTAGGCCGCGCCGACCGACAGCAGGTTCAGGATGATCGCCTTCACCGGAAGCACGATCGAGCGGAACACCACCGTCAGCAGCAGGAACGACAACCCGAGAACGAACGCGAACACGATCGGCGTGTACGTGTCGGCAAGGTCGAAGAAGTCGACGTTGAACGCCGTCTCCCCGCCGACGAGCACCTCGGCGTCGACCCCCCCGAACGCCTGGGGGACATACTCGTCACGCAGATCGCGCAGACCGGCCACCGAGGTGTCCTCGTAGATGTCGCCGCTGAACGGGATCGGCAGGAGGGCAAGGTCGCCGGCCTCGTTCACTTCGAGCTCACCGGGTGGGCCGAACCTGTCGTCACCCCCGAGCGCGCTCTCGAGCTCGGTGACCGCGCCCTGTACCTCGGCCGACGCGATGTCCCCGTCGATCACGACCTGAGCGGGATCGGTCAGCCCTCCCGCGAAGTTCTCCTCGAGCAGAACGAACGCCCGCTTGGCCTCGAGGTCGTCGGGAAGCGTGCTCACGCCGGATGTGCCGGTGTGGATGCTGAAGTACGGCAGCGCGAGGACGATCAGCAGTCCCGCGCCGGCGAGGAGGCTGATCACGGGCCTCCGCATGACGACCCGGGTTGCGCGGTCCCAGAACCCCGTCCCCGCCTCGACCCGGCCGGCGTTCCTCCGCACGCGCAGGGCGTTCACCTTGTCGCCCAGAACGGCCAGGAGCGCCGGAAGCAGCGTCATCGCCGCGGCGACCGCGCCGATCACGACGAAGATCGCACCCGCTGCCAGCGCAGCGAAGATCGTCGTCGGAACGATCAGCAGGCCGAGCAGCGCGATCACCACGGTGCTGCCGCTGAAGAACACCGCCCGGCTCGCGGTTCCACCGGCGTGGGCGATCGCCTCGAGCTTGTCGCGACCGTGGAGCCGCTCCTCGCGGTACCTCGCCACGATGAACAGCGAGTAGTCGATGCCGACCGCGAGCCCGACCATCGTGATCATGTTCTGGACGAAGAACGAGAATTCGAAAACGAGTCCGGCGAGCGCCGTGAGTCCCATCGCCGTCCCAATGGCGAACAGAGCGAGGACGATCGGGACGATCCCGGCGACGACGGAGCCGAGGACGACGAGCAGCACGATCAGCGCGACGACGATACCGATCGTCTCGCCCTTGGCGATGTCCTCCTCGATGACCTCCTGGAACTCGTTGAACACGGTCGCCGGGCCGACGACGTGGGTCTCGAAGCCCTCGGGAGCCTCGACCGACTGGACGGCGTCCTCGAGGAGGAGTGCATCGTCGCTCAGCATGTCCTCGTCGGTCTCGGTCATCAGAACGGGAAGCAGCGCGCTGTCTCCGTCTTCCGAAACCGGGCCGTCCTCGGTCAGGTAGCTGCCGACGTGCGTGACGACCGAGTCGTCGAGCGCGTCGACCTCCGCCTGGATCGCCCCGACGTACTCCTGGAACGCCGGGTCCTCCACGGTCGCCGTTTCCGAGGTGACGAGCACCATCTCCGTGTCGGGTTCCTCGCCGCCGCGCAGACGATCCTCGACGAGCTGTGCGGCCTCCTTCGACTCCGGCGTGTTGGTGAAGTCGATCCCGTTCGTCAGCGCGTCGTTGAACAGCCCTGCCGACACGAGTGTGAACGACCCCACCAAGATCACGAGCCAGACGGCGAACGTCCGCCACGGGTGACGGCTGCTCGCGCGGGCGATCGATTCCGGGTTCAGCCTCATCGGCCCCTCTCCTCTCTCCACTCCGGGCTCATTGCGCGAGCGCCGGTCCATCGCTATACTTACAGCATATGCTTACAGCGTACGGAGTATAGGCGTACGATGTAAGGTGTCAACCCCCGAGCCACCGAAGTATTCCGGGCGCGTGTGAACGGAGACGAAAATGAAGACGGCTGCACGGCGAGCGACAGCGGAACGAGCGGGACGGCCGGTCGACCGCCTCCCGCTCACGCGTGAGCGCGTCATCGAGACCGCGCTGCGGGTCATGGACGAGGACGGACTCGAGGCCGTGACGATGCGGCGGATCGGTCGTGAGCTCGGCGTCGAGGCCATGTCGCTCTACAACCACGTCGAGGACAAGGACGACATCCTGGCCGGCGTCGTCGAGATGGCCATGGGCGAGTTCCGCTTCCCCGAACCGAGCGGCCACTGGGAGACGGACGCACGGGCGATGGCCTACGAGTGGCGACGGCTCCTGTCGCTACATCCACCGCTGTGTGAGCTCCTGGCGGAGCGGCACAAGCCGCTTGAAGGGCTCGCGGCGTACCGGGCGATGGACGCGGCGCTGGGCGTCCTTCGTTCTGCCGGCTTGTCGGATCGCGACGCCGCGCAGGCGTTCAACGCGATGGGCAGCTACATCCTCGGGTTCGTCGTAATGGAGCAGGGACTCATGCTCGGCCAGGACGAGGAACACGCCCGCCAGCACGAGTACGCGATGCAAGGGATCCGCCAGGCAGGGCTCGAGAACGTGGCGGCCGTCCTTCCGTACTTCGTGGAGTGCGCTCCGGATCAGCAGTTCGAGTTCGGGCTCGACCTGATCTTCCGTGGCGTCGAGGCGGCCGCCCGACAGAACGCCGCAACCGCGAACTAACGCAGACCGAGCTCGCGCCCCACGCGCCCGAAGATCTCGAGCGCCTCGTCGAGGTCCTCGTCCGTGTGTTCGGCGGTCACGATCGTACGCACTCGGGCGAGACCCTTCGCGACCGTCGGGTACACGATCGCCGGCGTGAACACGCCCTCCTCGAACAGGCGCCGCGCGAAGGCCTGAGTCACCTCTTCTTCTTCGGTGACGACCGGCGTGATCGGGGTCTCGC
>DASUQY010000008.1:0-3096 GCA_036280315.1 Actinomycetota bacterium | reverse complement strand
CTCAGCGCCTCCGTCGAGTGATACGGGCTCGACGACGTACTCCGGATCGGAGCGGTTCACATCGAGCGGCAGGATCGGGATGCCGTGCTCGCGGGCGTCCTCGAGGATCAGCCGACGCGGGTACATGCCGGGGTCGTGCGTCAGCACACCCGCGAGGAAATGTGCCGGGTAGTGCGTCTTGAGCCACGCGGACTGGTACGTCGGCACGGCAAACGCCGCCGCGTGCGCCTTGCAGAACCCAAAGCTGGCGAACTCGGCGACGTCGTTCCACGTCCGTTCGGCGACCTCGTCGGGAACGTCGCGGGCCTTCGCTCGGCGGAGGAAGTCACTCCGCATCGCCGGGACCATGTCGTCGCGGTCGAGGTGGCGGCGGATGAAATCGGCCTCCGTGAGCGAGTACCCGCCGATCGACGAGACCGTCCGCATGACCTGCTCGTGGTAGACGATCACGCCGAACGTCTCGCGGAGCGCCGAGCGGAGTGCGGGATGCGCGTATGTCGGCGCCTCCATCCCGTGTCGGCGCCGCAGGTACGGATTGATCATGTCCGACTTCACGGGGCCGGGCCGGAACAGCGAGATGTCGACGATCAGGTCCTCCCACCGGGTCGGCTGGAGCTTCTGCAGAAGCTCGCGCTGGCCGGGACTCTCGATCTGGAAGCAGCCGAGCGTGTCAGACGCACGGATCAGCTCGAACGTCGGCTCGTCGTCGAGGGAGATCCGGTCGAGATCGACCTTCATGTGCTCGGTCCGAGCGATCTCGTCGAGCGCGTGACGCATCGACGAGAGCATCCGCACGCCGAGGACGTCGAGCTTCAGGTACCCGAGGAGCTCCACGTCGTCCTTGTCCGCCTGGATCACGCGGTACCCCTGGAACGAGCGCTCGAGCGGAACGCGCGACACCAGGTCGTCGTTCGAAAGCACGATGCCGGAGGGGTGGAGCGCGATGTGACGTGGGAACCCGTCGAGCCGTTCGGCCACCCGGAACAGCGTCTCGAGCTGCCCTGCGTTCATGTTCGTGCCGACCAGCTCGGGCAATCGTTCGATCGCCACGCGGAGATCTCCCGCGCCGATGTGCGGGAACGACTTGGCGACCGTATCGACCTCGGGCTCGGGTAGGCCGAGCGCCTTGCCCACCTCGCGCACGGCCGCGCGAGCCCGAAACGTATCCACCATCGCCACGCACGCGCAGCGGTCGTCGCCGTACCGCGAGAGCACCATGTCGTAGACGTCCTCGCGCCTGGCCGATTCGACGTCGATGTCGATGTCCGGAAGCTCGTCGCGCATCGGGTTCAAGAACCGCTCGAACGCGAGGTCGTGCCGGACCGCGTCGACGTCGGAGATGCCCGTCAGGTAGCAGACGATCGAACCGGCGGCGCTTCCTCGGCAAGCGCAGCGGATGCCCATCGCGCGAACGTCGGCCACGATGTCGGCGACGGTCAGGAAGTACGCCGAGTAGCCGAGCCGGTGGATCATCGCGAGCTCGTGGTTCAGCCGGTCCTCGACCTTGGCCGTCGCTTTCAGCTCGCGCCGTTCCAAGCCGCGCCAGCACCGCTCGGCGAGGACGCTCGACGCGCTCCGTCCCCGCGGCGTCGGGAACTCCGGGAAGTTCACCCGACGGAGTCCGATGTCGAACTCACACGACTCGGCGATCTCGACCGCCGCCGTGATCAGGTCGGGGCGCTCGGCGAACAGCGCGCGCATCTCGGCGGCCGGCTTCAGCCACCCCTCGGCGTTGCGGCGCGTGACGTTCGTCCGGCTGATCGGCACGAGCTCGCGCATGCACTCGAGCGCGTCGGCCAGAAACGCGTCATCGGCGACGAGGTACTGGACGGGATTGGTCGCGACCGCGCGAACGTCGGCGCGTTCAGCCAGACGCAGGAGCGCGCGGATCTCCTTCCGCGAGTCCTTCTCCAGCCGGTTCTCCACGGCGACGAACAGGCGGTCGCCGAACGCCTCGTGGTACGGATCGAGCGACGCGCAACCCGCGTCGACGCGACCGGCGACCGCGAGCGCGCCCGGCGGCGACCACGAACCGGCCAGCGCGACGAGGCCGGCAGCATGCGCGCACACCTGCTCGGGCGTCAGCGACGGATCGCCGCGATCGCCTGACATGTGCGCGTCGGTGATCAGCCTGCACAGGTTCGCGTAGCCCGTCGCGTCGCGCGCAAGGAAAACGATGCGTCCGTCGCGCAACGGACCGAGCGGCAGCGTTCCGGAACCGCGGATCGTGAGCGATGCGCCGAGGATCGGGCGGACTCCCTCGTGCTCGCACGCTTCGACGAACCTCGCCACGCCGTACAGGCCGTCCCGATCCGTGAGCGCGACTGCCGGCAAGCCGAGCTCGCCCGCGCGCCGCGCCAGCGCCTCCGGCGAGAACGCTCCTTCTTTGATGGAGAAGTACGAACGCACGTCGAGGTGGACGAACGTATCCACGCTCAAACGGAGACGACCGCGAGGCGCATCTCAGTCCCACAGCCGCTCGACGTGCCACCGGTCGCGGAGATGGTCGTGATACAGGTCCCACACCGCGCCGCCACGCGCCTCGACGCGCCAGTACTCGCGGTCGCGTCCGTCAGCCCACCAGCGCCCTTCGATCCGCCATCGCCCGATCACGTCGGCGACCTCGTACCGGCGCCCCCGCCAGATGAACGCCGAGGGCATGCCGGCATCGCGCTCGACCCGGACATCGACCTCCTCGTCATAGCGCTTGGACATGCTGCCCCCACGCCCGTGACCAGCGGTCTCGGACGAATCGAACGTGTGTTCGAGTCCAGGAAGAGACCGTACACCGGTGCTCCGACAGCGGTCAACTCGGATATCTGCGGTGAGTAGGCTTTCGACGCGATGGATCCGAATGCGCTCGTCGTGTGCGTTCCGAACTTCAGCGAGGGCCGTCGCGTCGGCGTGATCGACGCGATCTGCGACGCCCTCTCGAGCGTTCCCGGCGCGCGTCTCGTCTACCGGCAGGCGGACGCCGAGCACAATCGCCTGGACACGACGATCGTCGGCGCCCCGGACCCGGTGCAGCGCGCGGCGCTCGCCGGCGCGGCGAAGGCCGTTGAGCTCATCGACATGGACGGGCACGCCGGCGGACAT
>DASUQY010000007.1:0-8608 GCA_036280315.1 Actinomycetota bacterium | reverse complement strand
CCATCGGCACCGTCGTTCGCGCCAGGAGCGCCATCCCGATCCACGCCCCGATCAGGCCGACCGCTGCGGCGCCCGCGATCGCGCCGATATGACGGATACGACGCCGGCGCCGTTCGTTCATCCGGACACAATCGCACAGCGTTCGCGCGCGCTCGGGTACGCTCGGTGGATGTTCGGACGTTCGTTCCGCATCGCCACGATCGGCGGCATCCCCGTCAACGTGGACTCGTCGTGGATCTGGATCGCGGTTATCGCCGTGTACTCGCTGTGGACCCGATTCGAGCGCAGTTTCCCCGGGCTCGACGACGGTCAGGCGATCGCGTACGCGCTCGTTGCGGCTGCGTTGGTCTTCGGGTCGGTATTCCTTCACGAGGTCGCGCACGCCGTGACCGCCCGCCTTGCGGGGATCCGCGTCGACGGCATCACGCTCGTGTTCTTCGGTGGGTTCACCGCCGCGCGTTCGGAGGAGCGGGGCCCCGGCCCGGCGTTCGCCATCGCTCTTCTAGGGCCCCTGACGAGTCTCGCGCTCGGCGGTCTGTTCTGGGCCGCGTCGAGCATCGATGACGGGGACGGTCCGCTCTCAACCATGTTCGGGTACGTCGGCTACATCAACCTGTTCATGGCGATCTTCAACGTCCTTCCTGGATTGCCCCTCGACGGCGGACGCGTCCTCCAGGCCGTGGTGTGGGGCGTCACGCGGAGCCGCGCGACCGGCACGCGCATCGCCGCGAAGGCCGGGCTAGGTGTTGGGATTCTCTTGTTCGTCGCCGCTGCCTACGAGATCTCGCGACAGAACGTCATCTTCGCGATCTGGCTCGGGCTGATCGGACTGTTCATCTTCCAAGGTGCACGTGCGTCGGGGCAGCAGGCCGGGGTGGCGGATCGGCTCGCCGCGGCGACCGTCGCCGACGCGATGGACCCGCCGCCGCCCGCCGTTCCCGCGGACATGACGCTGTCGGAGACGCTCGACCGGTTCCTGCGCGGCCGCGAGGGCGAGGTCTTTCCCGTGATCGAGGTAGGCGGACGAGTGATCGGTGTTATCTCGTTCGATTCGGCGCGCGCGATCGGCTCGGTCGACCCGCTCAGGCCCGCTCGCGACGCCGTGGTGCCGATCGAGCACGTCGCGGTCCTCAGACCCGATGAGCGTCTCGACGAGGCCGCCTCGCGTCTCGGCTCCATGAATTCCGCACTGGTGCTGCGCGACGGCACGCTCGTCGGTTCCCTCAGCGGCGGCGCCGTGTACCGCTGGGTTCGATCGCACGCCCGCTCGACGTCGTAGTTCGCCAATACCAGCCGATCACGGAAAGGCTGTCGGTGACCAGCGGTACCATCGCGCCGCGATGGCCCCCTACTCGCCAGATGCCCAGCAGCAGCTCGTCCTCGAGCACGCCTCAGGACCGCTGCTCGTCACAGGTGGGTTCGGTTGCGGCAAGACGTGGGTCCTTCGCGAACGGTTCCTGAACCTGATCGCGCGCGGCGCGGATCCCGACCGTGTCGCGCTCGTCGTCGGATCCCGTCACGCGCGAGACGAAGCCCGTCGCGAGCTGTTGTCACGTCTACCGGGATCGCTTCCGAGCCTGCGCGTGGTCACCGTGCACGGGCTCGCCTATCAGGTCGTGAGCGAGCGCTACCGGGACCTCAAATACGAGACGCCGCCGACGATCCTCGCCGCGGCCGAACAATTCGGGAAGGTCCAGGAGTTGCTCGCAGGTGAGGACCCAGCCGAGTGGCCGGCGTACGGCCGCCTGCTCCAATTGCGCGGGTTCGCCGACGAGGTCCGCCAGTTCGTCCTCCGCGCTCAGGAAGCGCTCCTCGGTCCGGACGAGATCGAGGCCGCTGCTGCCGACCGTTCGCTCAGCGGATGGCCGGAGCTCGCGCGCTTTCTCCGTCGCTACCTGCACCAGCTCGACGTCGAATCGGCCGTCGACTTCGCCGGACTCGTCGAGCAGGCGGCCGTCGCGGCCGAGATCGGCGACCCGATGTTCGACCACGTCCTCGTCGACGACTACCAGGACACGACCTTCGCGGCCGAACGGCTCCTCGTAGCGCTCCGCCCGGCGAGCATCGTCGTCGCCGGGAACGCGGACGCGCACGTCTTCTCGTTCCAGGGAACGAGCGTGGTGCCGCTCGAGCGATTGCACGAGCGATTTCCGAACGCGGTCCGCGTGGAGTTGTCGACCGATCACCGTGGTCGAGGGCTCGTTCGCGACGCCTGGTTCGCCGCGCACACGTCCGAAGAGCACGAGTCGGTGGCCCGCGAGCTCCGTCGGATCCACGTCGACGACGGCGTTCCGTGGCGCGAGCTGTGCGTCGTCGTACGCCGCCAGAGCACCCGTCTCGGCGCGTTGCTGCGCGCCCTCGACGACGCGGGTGTGCCGAGGCACGTCCCCGAGAGCGGACTTGCTCTTGCCGCGGAGCCGGCGACGGTGCCGTTCGCGCTCGCGCTCCGGTGGATCGCCCGGCCTGCCGAGCGCGACGTGCTGGTCGAACCCGTTCTCACGTCGGAGCTCGGAGGGCTCTCACCCGCAGAGGCCCGAATGGTCCTTCGCGCCACCCGGGCGTCGGCACGTCCGCCCGCCGAGGCACTCTCGTTCGCGTCGATCTTGGGGGAAGCCGAGCGGACGAATCTCGAACACGTACGGTCGGTCCTCGGGGATGCCGAGATTGCCGCCTCGTCGGTGATCGAGGCGTTCAGAATCTTGTGGGAACGGCTGCCGTACTCGCGCCGGCTCGTCGACGACGGCGACGGTCGTGCGCGACGCGACCTCGACGCCGTCGTCGCCTTCGCCCAGGCGATCGAGCGCATCGGCGGGTCGGCCGACGCATCCGTTGCAGCGTTCGTCGACCTTCTCGACGCCGGCGAGGGCGGACCCGGGCTCGCAGGGATCGGCGACCCGCACGCTGACGCCGTCCAGGTGCTCACCGCGCACGGAACGACCGGGGCTGAGTTCGATACGGTCGTCGTGGTCGGAGCGGTCGAGGGCGACTTCCCGAGCACCTCCCGACCCGAGCCGATGTTCGACCTCACGTCGCTCGAAAGGACGTGGACGAGGTCGGAACGAATGCGCGCTCGCCTCGCCGACGAACGCCGGCTGTTCCGATCCGTAGTCGGTCGAGCCGGGCGCCGCGTCCTTCTCACCGCCAGCGATCCGGCAGCGGGCCAGGAGGGAGCGAGGTCACGCTTCGTCGTGGAAGCGGGTATCGGGTGGTCACCGGCGCCGGCCGTCGCGCGTGATCCCGTCTCGGTTCGAGAGGCAACGGCGGTGTGGCGCCGAACGCTCGGGGACATGTCGTCTCCGGCCGCCGAGCGCCTGGCGGCGCTCGACGGTCTCCTCGCCCTCGGAGTGGACCCGACTCGCTGGTGGTTCCAGCGCGACTGGACCGACACCGGCCGTCCCCTCCACGAAACGCTCCGCCTCTCGTTCTCCCGGCTGGAGAAGCTCGAGAACTGCGACCTGCAGTTCGTCCTCGGCGAAGAGCTCGGTCTATCGCGGCGCGGCGGACATCATGCCTGGGTCGGCAAGCTCGTCCATCAGCTGATCGAGCAGTGCGAGAACGGGAAGATCGAGCGGAACCTCGAGGCGCTCGTCGCCGAGCTCGACCGGCGATGGGATGAGAGCCGGTTCCCGTCGAAAGCGGTCAGCGCGGCGTTCCGCAAGCTCGCCGTGGAACGCATGCTGCCGAACTGGGTCGACAACTACGGCCGGCTCCCCTCCGACGCGACCGAGGTCGAGTTCACCTTCGGGTTCGAAGGTGCCGTCCTGAAGGGCAAGATCGACCGCATCGGCCCACACGAGCAGGGTTACCGCATCACCGACTTCAAGACCGGCAAGCCCGAGAAGGCGCCCAAGGCTGCCGAGAGCCTCCAGCTCGGCATCTATTACCTGGGCGTGATGCTCTCGCCGGAGCTCGAACGGTACCGGCCCGTTCGCGCCGTGGACCTCTCCTTCCTCCGCGGCGACTGGAGGAGCGGCCAGATACCGCCGCACGCTTGGCCGGTGTCGCCTGCAGGTGAAGACGAGTACCAGGCACGGATGCGCGAACGCCTCTCGGCGCTCATCGCGCGCATCCGGGAGCTCGACGACTCGGGCACGTACCGTCCGAACCCCGCGGCCGACTGCTTCTTCTGCGACTTCAAGTCGCTGTGCTCGCTGTATCCGGAAGGTCAACCCGTCTTTCCGGTTCCCGAAACCGAGCGCGCTCCCGCGCAAGGAGTCGCAACGAGGTGACACGCACGGCACACGACCTGATCCCGCGCGAGATCATCGAGTTCATCGGCGCGGAGCCGACGCTGGAACAGTGGCGCGCCATCTCGTGGCCGCTCGAGCCGTGCGTCGTCGTTGCCGGCGCCGGATCGGGCAAGACGTCGGTGATGGCCGCGCGCGTGATCTGGCTCGCGCTCCGGTACGCCGACAGCGACGGAGCCGAAGGCGCCCTCCCCGGCAACGTGCTGTGCCTCACGTTCACGAACAAAGCCACGGAGAACCTCGTCTTCCGGATCCGCAAGGCCCTCTCGACGCTGCAGCTTGAGGAGGGTGAGGAGCCCGAGGTCACCAACTACCACGGGTTCGCCCAGCAGCTGCTCGAACGCTACGGCATGCTCGACGGCATCGAGCCGGGCCAGCGCGTGCTGACGCCGGCACAGCGGGTCGAGCTCTGCTCGCGTGTGCTCGATCTGATGCCGTTCGAACACCTGTCGAGCGAGTGGCAGCCCACGATCGTCGCCAACATCCTCGACCTGGCCGACCAAGCGCAGAATCACCTTGTCGAGCCCCACGAGATCGTCGAGTTCAACGAGGAACGGCTCGAAGCACTCTCCCAGCACCGTTCCGATCGCGCGTACCGAGCGGCGCAGGAACGCGTCGAGCTCGCCAACGCCGTCGCGCGGTTCCAGGAACTGAAGCGGGAGCTCGGCGTGATCGATTTCGGAGACCAGATCGCGCTCGCCGCCCGCGTCGTCCGGAACCATCCCGAGGTCGGCGAGGAGTACCGGCGGCGCTTCTCGGCCGTTCTGCTCGACGAGTACCAGGACACGAACGTCGCCCAGGCACGATTGCTCGAAGGCGTCTTCTCCTCGGGGCACCCCGTCACGGCGGTCGGCGACCCCGACCAGAACATCTACGCGTGGCGCGGTGCCAGCCTCTACAACCTGCTCGAGTTCCCCACTCGCTTCCGAAAGGCCGACGGCGCCGCCGCAGAGAAGCTGCCGCTGTATATGAACTTCCGGTCCGGCCGCCGGATCCTGGAGACGGCAGACGCGCTGATCGCGCCGCTTCCGCAGAACCAGCGACCCGACCCGGGGAAGCGACTCGATCCGTGGTCGGAGAACGGAGACGGACGCGTCGAGATCACTCGCCATCGCGACGAGGTGACGGAGGCGCACGCGATCGCCGGCCGGATCCTCGAGCTCCACGACGAAGGCGTTCCGTGGCGTCAGTTCGCGATCCTGTGTCGTTCGTCGCGGCTGTTCCCCACGATGCAGCGGGTTCTCTCCGAAGCCGGGGTGCAGTTCGAGATCGTGGGGCTCGCGGGACTGCTCCGGACCCCCGAGGTCGTCGAGGTGCTCGCGTACGCGCGCGCGGTGGCCAGTCCGCTCGAGAGCGTCGCGCTCGGGCGGGTCCTGCTCGGCCCTCGGTACCGAGTGGGGTTCCGGGACCTGGCGCGCGTCGCCGCGTGGGCCAAGGGGAAGACCTACGAGCTCCGCGACGAGGACGAGGACCTCTCGGAGGACATCCCGTTCCTCGTCTCCGAGGCGCTCGATCACCTCGACGAGGTCACGGAGCTGTCCGACGAAGGGCGTTCGAGGCTAGAGGAGTTCCGGGACGAGCTGGCCACGCTCCGGGTGGAGGCACGACGCCCAGTCGGCGAGTTCCTCGCCGAGGTGATCCGCCGGATCGGCCTGCTCGAGGAGCTAGACGCGTCGCCGGACGTGGCGATGGCGACGTCTCGCAGACGGAACCTCGCCGCGTTCCTCGACGAGGTGCACGCGTTCTCACCCCTCGAAGGCGAGCTGACGTTGCAGCGCCTCCTCGACTACGTCGAGACGGTCGAAGCGGGTGAGCGAGAGGAGTGGTCTCCCGTTCAGCCCTCGGACGACGACTCGGTGAAGGTCATGACGATCCACGTCGCGAAGGGCCTGGAGTTCGACACGGTGTTCGTGCCGGGACTGGCGAAGGGGATGCTTCCGAACGACCGGATCCAGCACAACCCGGCCGAGCGCGCCAGGTCGCTCGACTTCGAGCTCCGTGGCGACTCGATCATCCTGCCGCGCTACGACGGCAACCTGTCGAAGTTCAAGGAAGAGCTGCGCCGGCAAGAGACGATCGAGGAACGGCGCACGTGCTACGTCGCGCTGACGCGCGCGCGCCGGAACCTGTTCGTCTCCGGCGCCCACTGGTACGGCGAGACGCAGAAGCCCAAGGAGCCCGGAGCATTCCTCGACGAGCTGTGCGACTGGGCCGAGCTGTCGGGGATCGCGTCTGTGGATCGAGGACCCCCGATCGAGGACGAGAACCCGCTGGCCGGCTATCGACAGGCGTTCGTGCGGGACTGGCCGGGCACTGCTCGGCCCGAGCCGGCGGAGCCGCTGTTCGCCGACGGATGGCGCCGCGCGGCGATCGAGGCAACGGAGATCGGTTCGCTACCGCCATCGCTGCTCGACACGCTCCATCCCGACGAGCAGGGACGGTTCGCGGAGCTCTCTGCGGAACGGCGTAGCCTCGCATCGCACCTCGTCGAGATGGAGGCCCGCGTGCAGGTGGAACGTCCGCTCCCGGCGACCATCTCGGTCGGTGGGATCGTCGACTACGGGCGGTGCCCGAAGCGCTACTACTGGAGCAGCGTTCGGCCACTCCCTCGGTTCGCCGGCCCGGCCGCGCGCATAGGAAGCGAGATCCATCGGTGGATCGAACTCCACTCGCACGGCCAGGGATCGCTGCTCGAGGAGGATGACGGCCCCGACCTGATCGTCGAGGAGCTCGCGGGTCGGCCGGGACGCATCGAGGACCTTCGCCGGGCGTTCCTGTCGAGCAGGTTCGCGTCGATGGTGCCGCGGTTCGTCGAGCGCTCGTTCCTGCTCCCGATCGGCGGGTTCGTCATCGCGGGACGGATCGACGCGATCTACGGAGCAGACGACGACGGGCCGTGGGAGGTCGTCGACTACAAGACGGGCAGGCGTCCGCGCGACGACGATCCACTCGGGCGTGTGCAGCTCGACGTGTACTCCCTCGCCTGCATCGACGTGTGGCGCAAGCGCCCGGAAGACCTGCGGCTCACGTACCTGTACCTGTCGAGCGGCGAGGAGACGTCGTACGTCGTCGACGACGTCGTCGGGGTCCGCGACCGCGTGCGCGCGTGGCTGGGCGGGATCGCCGAGGGACAGTTCGAGCCGACGCCAGGCGAGCAGTGCCGGTGGTGCGACTTCCAGGCGTTCTGCGACCCCGGCACGGCGTGGGTCGCGGCGAACGCGAGCGACGACTAGGACGACGCCAGGCGCTCGGCCTGCTCGCGGAACCGCCGGTAGTTCGCTGCCGGATCCCAGCCGTTGCGAACGTCCTCGGCGACGAACCGCACAGACAGGCCGAGCGTCTCGACTCGCGTGATCAGCGCCGCGCGGAACCACTCGAGCGAGTCGGGCTGAAGGACCGACTCGCCGCGCGACCCCTGCGGGAGCAGCGACGGATCTCGAGCAACGACCGGCGTTCGCCGCAGCAGTTGGTCGAGCCCCTCGACGTCAGTGGCCGCGACGTCGAGCGTCGACCCACCACCCCGCGACCAGCGCCCCGTGGCAAGCACGCGGTCCACGTCATCGGAACCGTAGATCTCGGCGCGCACGGAGAAGCTCAGCCAGCGGCGGGTCGTTCGAGGCGGCGAAGCATCGACGCCGCGTGGTTCAGGAGCCGAACGGCGACCGCGGGCTCGCCCCGAACGGTCTTCAGGAACGAGCTACGTGAGAGCGTGAGCGTGGTCAGGTGCGTCTCGGCCACGACGGTCGCCGTGCGTGGTCCGCCGTCGAGGAGCGAGATCTCGCCGAAGTACTCGCCTGGCAACAGGCGACTGAGCACGCGGCCGGACGGCCCGAGGACCTTCGCCTCGCCTTCCAGGATCACGAAGAAGGCGTCGCCGGAATCGCCCTGCCGGACGACCTTCGCGCCCTCCATGAAGCGGCTCTCCTCGGTGAGGTCGCTGAGGCGCTTCAGGTGCCTGGGCCGAAGTCCCGCGAAGAGCGGCACCTGCGCGAGCGCGTCCCGTTCTCGCCTCCCCACTTCGCCTCCTCCCCTCGACGGGGAGCCTACCGCGACCAGGCGTTCGGACGCTGCGCCCTGGAATGTCGGTGGCACGGGATAGCGTCCCGGCGATGACCCTCCGCGACGACATTCGCGGCACTTCGTGGGCCGGCCGTCCCCGGCGCGTGGAACACGGCCACGTGATCACGCGCCAGGGAGACATCGGGGAGACGCTCTACCTGGTGACGGCGGGCGCGGTTCGGCTCGCGTCGGTCACACCGGACGGCCGTGAGGTCGTCGTCGCGCTGCTTGGAACGGGCGACGTGTTCGGCGAGAGCGCGCTGCTCGAACGGCCGTCGCCAGTCGAGGCCCGCGCGGTCGGG
>DASUQY010000006.1:0-2547 GCA_036280315.1 Actinomycetota bacterium | reverse complement strand
TCCGACACGCTGTCCATGTCGCCGATGATGATCTCCGGTCGGTACCCCGCCTCGATCAGCGCGTCGGCGCCGCCGTCGACGCCGACGAGGACCGGGCGCACGTCGCGGATGTACGGGCCGAGTACGGCGAGGTCCTCCTTGTGGTTGGGACCGCGAACCACCACGAGAACGTGGCGGCGGGCGAGGTCGTGCGCGAGCGGCGGCAGCCCCGAGCCTCCGAACAGCAGGTCGCGTTCGCGCTGCATGAAGTCGACGGTGTTCGCGGCGAAGCTCTCGAATCGCTCCGCGAGGGCCAGGTGGGCCGTGGCCATCGCGTCTCGGATGGCGCTCTCGCTCTGGCGGATGCCGACGGCGACGAGCCGATCGCCGACGAGCACGCGGTCGCCCCGGAGCTTCACCGGATCGCCCTCTCGGATCTTCCTGAGCAGGAGCGGTCCGCAGGAGTCGATCAAGGGGATCCCCGCGCCCACGAGCGTCAGCGGTCCGAGGTTCGGATATCGGCCGGTGATGGAGGTGGCAGCGTTCACGACGCCGACGACGCCGGCGTGGACGAGCGCCTCCGCCGAGACGCGGTCGAGATCCTCATGATCGATGATGGCGATGTCACCGGTGCCCGCGCGCTGAACGAGGAGCTTCGTTCGCGCGTCGACACGGGCGGAACCCTCGTTCGGCCGCTGACGCCGCAAGGGCCGTCCGAACAACGTCTTCGATCTGATTGCCGTCGCACGGCCTCCTTGAGTGCACGAGACGTCCGCGTCGCGGCGCGACGCTCCCGATCCGGCACGCCACAGCGTATCCGACGGGCTACGACCGAGGATCGCCGTGCGTGTGAGAACCGGGGAGGTCGAACTTCCGGCGCACGAGCTCATGGAACGTCGGTGCGTCGTCGAGCCGAACGAACCGCGCCGGCCGTGGCGCGCGACCGATCCGAACCCGCGAGCCGACCGGCACCTCCAGGCTCGCCCGTCCGTCGGCGGAGACGACGGCCGCCTCATCGCCCAGCACCTCGATCGTCACCCGCTCATCCGCATCGAGCACGAGCGATCGATCGAACACCATGTGCGGCGCGATCGGCGTGACCACGATGCACGGCACGGTCGGCGTCACGATCGGGCCGCCAGCCGAGAACGAGTACGCGGTCGAGCCGGTCGGTGTGGCAGTGATCACGCCGTCTGCCGAGAACGTCGTCACGTACGTTTCGTCGACGTAGACGGCGAGCCGGATCAGCCGGTGCCGCGCGGTCTTCTCGACGATGACCTCGTTCAGCGCCCACTGCGCGGGGGATACGTCCTCGCGGAGCTCCGCGATCATGGCCAGGCGTTCCTCGATCCGAGCGCGTCCTTGGACGATGCGCTCGAGCAGTTCGCCCGCGTACTCCGGCTCGACCTCCGTGAGGAAACCCATGCGGCCCACCTTCACGCCGAGGATTGGCACGTCGCATCGCGACGCGAGATGCGCGGCGCGGAGGAGCGTTCCATCGCCGCCGACGGCGACGACGAGATCCAGGTCCTGCGCGAACGCGACGGCGGCGGACTCGTCCTCGGTGTTGGTCCCGTCAGCCCGGCGCACCTCGATCCGTCGCTCGTCGAACCACAGTTCGAGCCGCTCGGCCGCCTCTTTGGCGGCGGGTCTCGTCGGGTGCGCGACGAGTCCGACGCGCTTCACCGGGCCTCCACCAGCGTGCGGCCCGCCTGAACGGCGGATTCGACGTCGAACCTCGCTGGCGCCGGTGGCCTTCCATCCGTGACGGCGTGCACGAAGAACTCGACGTTGCCGGCCGGACCGGTGAGCGGGGACGCGATGACGCTCGTCGGTTCGAGGTTCTCGCTCCGGCAGGCGTCCGCAACGCCCTCGATCGCGCGCCGCCACACGGCCGGGTCGCGGACGATGCCTCCCGGGACGTCCGAACGCTCCGCCTCGAACTGCGGCTTCACCAGCAGGACGAAGTCGGCACTCCTGTCGGCCACAGCGGCAAGCGCCGGGACCGTCGAGCGGAGCGAGATGAACGAGAGGTCCGCGACCACCAGGTCGGGAGCGTACGGCAGGAACGCCGGCGTCAATTCGCGCACGTTCGTCCGTTCGAGAAACGTGACGCGCTCATCCGTTCGGAGCGACCATGCGAGCTGGCCATACCCCACGTCGACGGCGACGACGTGCGCGGCTCCCCGCCGGAGCAGGCAATCGGTAAACCCGCCCGTCGACGCGCCGGCGTCCAGGCAACGCCGCCCGCCGACGTCGATGGCGAACGCGTCGACGGCGGCCTCGAGCTTCTCTCCGCCACGCGAGACGTACCGGCGCTCGGCGCTCGCGAGGATCTCGACCGGGATCGCGTCGTCGACGAGGGTCGTCGGCTTGTCGGCCCTGCGGCCCGCCACGCGAACGGAACCGCTCTCGACTGCGGCGCGCGCGTCGTCGGTCGTTGCCACGAGTCCACGACGAACGAGCTCCGCGTCCAGGCGCCGACGAGTCACGTGGACCTCCCTTCCGGCTCGCCCGAGGACGTGTCTGTCGGTGTGTCGCAAAGGATAGAGCGGACCGAGCCCGTCG
>DASUQY010000005.1:0-3795 GCA_036280315.1 Actinomycetota bacterium | reverse complement strand
CGGTTCCTGTGAACCGTCCGCGCCGATATCCCCGTGATCGGCCTGGCCTTCGCGGTGCAGCTGGTCGACGAGGTCCCCAGGGGCGAGCACGACCGACTGGTGGATGCGGTGGTCACGGAGGAGGAGCTGATCCGTCACCGCGCCTGACCCCGGCCGAGGTTGAACGGCCGCTCAATGCCGTGCGAGGATGCGCCGGTCAACGGCAGCGCAGCGAGCGAACCGAGCGTTGCGCCGACCCGCAGCCAAGGTCCCCCGACTCCCCGGAGGGTTCGATGAGCGAACAGGAGCCGATCAAGAGCGCGTTCCACGACGTCATCGCTTCGCAGGGCGGAAGCCACGTGGAGGACGGCGGATGGATGTGGGCCGAGGGGTTCGGTGACGTCCAGAAGGAGTACGCGGCGGTTCGTGACGACGTCGCTGTCTGGGACGTCTCGCCCCTCAACAAATGGGACTTCCGAGGACCGGACGCGCTCCGAGCGGCGCAGTACGTGTTCAGCAACGACGCCGTGGGCCTCGCCCCCGGGCAGGCGCGCTACGGGGCGTTCCTCGACGACGAAGGGCTCATGGTCGACGACGGCACGGTGTTCAACACGGGCCGCGACGGTCATTGCTGGGTCATGACGAACGGCAAGGACCACGACGGCTACTTCGGCACGATGCTCGGCCGGTTCGACGTGGAGACCGAGTGGATCGCGCCGAGGATGCCGCACCTCGGCGTGATCGGCCCTCGTTCGCGCGAGCTCGTACAGAAGCTCACCGACGCCGACGTGTCGCAACTGCGCTACTTCCGGTTCATCCCGGACGTGGTCGAGGTGGCCGGCGTGCCGGTGTACCTGTCCCGGACCGGATACGGCGGCGAGCTCGGCTACGAGCTGTTCCTCACCGATCCGGCCGACGCGACCGAGCTGTGGAACGCGGTGCTCGGGGCGGGCGCGACGCCGTTCGGAGCCGAGGCGATCGAGATCCTGCGTATCGAGGCCGGCCTGATCGTGACTGACTACGACTACGAGGCCCACCAGCGCACGCCGTACGACTTCAACCTGGACCGGTTCGTCGCGCTCGACAAGGACGTCGATTTCGCCGGCAAAGAGCGTCTGCGCGAGATCGCGGCGAACCCCCCGAACCGCTTGGTGACGCTGAAGGTCGAGGGGGACACGCTGCCGGAATACGGAGCGACCGTCACCAAGGACGGCGACGACGTCGGCGTCTTGACGAGTCCGACCGACAGCCCGCGCTACGGCAAGATCGGCATCGCCATCGTGCGGAGCGGTCACGCGGCGCCCGACGCGCAGCTGGAGGTGGCAGTGGGCGAGGGGACGGCGCCGGCGACCGTCGACGTCCTGCCGATCTACGACACGTACAAGCAGCGCCCGCGGGCGTAGCGCCGTCGGGAGTCGTTGACTCGCGGGTCTCCGCGTCTACACTCCTCGAATCACATATCTGTGATTCGAGGAGGCGCGACCATGCCGCTCCACACCTGCGCGCCACCGCGCGGCGAGGAACCGAAGACGATGTCGTTGTGGGTCTGCCCCGACTGCGGTGCGACATGGGAAGCCGTGCCGTGGGCGGGGATCTTCGACTTCGATCGGAACGAGGCCGTCACGCGGGCCGAATGGATCCAGGTCGAGGGGCCGGCGCAGGTCGCGTCGAGCCAGCTCGCGGGGTGATCCAGATCAGCACCGGGCCCTAGAAAAGGCCCACCGTCCGGCCGTTCTCGCCGAGGTCGATGCCCATGAACGCCGGCGTTCTGCCCAGCCCGGGCATCCGCTGCATGTCCCCGCACAAGACCACCACGAATCCGGCGCCGGCGCTCGGCACGACGCCGCGGATCGGCAGCCGGTATCCGGTCGGCCGGTTGAGCAGGGTCGGGTCGTGGGAGAGCGACAGGTGGGTCTTGGCCATGCAGACTGGCGCGTCGCCCATGCCGATCGACGTGATGCGGGCGATGTCGCGTTCGGCCTGCGGCAGGTAATCGACGCCGTCCGCGCCGTACAGGCGCGTCGCGATCGCCTCGATCTGCTGGTGGATCGGCGTCCCTGCCGGCGTGAGCTGAGAGAAGCGATTGGGCCGTTCGCACGCGTCGACGACGGCGTCCGCGAGCTCGACCGCGCCCTCACCGCCGCGCGAGAAACCCTCGTTGACCACGACGTTCTCGGCACCCGCGTCCCGCGCGAGCTTCTCGAGTAGCTGGAGCTCCGACTCGTCGTCGGTCGGGAACCGGTTGATCGAGACGACGCACGGGAGCCCGTACTCGCCGACGATCGCGATGTGGGCAGCCGCGTTCGCGATCCCGCGTTCGACCGCGGCGAGGTCGGGTTTCGACAGCTCGTCGAACGCGACGCCGCCGTGTAACTTTGTCGCTCGAACCGTCGTGACGAGCACGCCCGCGCTCGGCGTGAACCCGCCGAGGCGGCACACGATGTCGCAGAACTTCTGGAACCCCAGGTCCGACGCGAAGCCCGCCTCGGTGACCACGTAGTCGGCGAGCTTCAGCGCGATGCGATCCTCGATGATCGAGTTATTCGCGTGCGCGACGTTGCCGAACGGACCCGCGTGGACGAGTGTCGGTTGTCCCTCGAGGGTCTGCACCAGGTTCGGCTTGATCGCATCCTTCATGATCACGGCCATCGCGCCGGCGACACGAAGGTCTTCCGCCGTCACGGGTTGGCCGTCACTCGTCTCGGCCACGACGATGCGTCCGAGTCGCCCGCGCAGGTCCGTCAATCCATCCGCGAGCGCGAGCACCGCCATGACCTCCGACGCTGCCGTGATGACGAATTGGCTCTCGCGTGGGACGCCATGTGCCTTGCCGCCGAGTCCGATCACCGAGTAGCGGAGCTCACGGTCGTTCACGTCGAGCGTGCGGGGCCACGTGATCGTCGCCGGATCGATCCCGAGCAGGTTGCCGTGGTAGATCGACGCGTCGAGCGCGGCGGCGAGCAGGTTGTGCGCGGCCGTCACGGCGTGGAAGTCGCCGTTGAAGTGGAGGTTCACGTCCTCCATGGGGACGATCAGCGCGTACCCGCCGCCGGTCCCGCCGCCCTTGATCCCGAATACGGGGCCCATCGACGGCTCTCGCAGGCACAACATGACGTTGTGCCCTCGCCGACCGAGTCCCTGCGTGAGCGAGATCGACGTCGTGGTCTTTCCCTCGCCGGCCTTCGTCGGCGTGATCGCCGTGGTGATGATCAGCTTGCCGTCGGCGCGGTCGGCCAGCCGCTCGAGGATGTCGAGTGAGAGCTTCGCCCGATACCGGCCGAACGGTTCGACCTCGTCTTGCCTGATGCCGGCGTCCGCCGCGACGTCGGCGATCGGGCGAAGCGTCGCTTCCTGGGCGATCTGCAGGGCGCTCTTCATGCGCGCGCGCCTCCTGACCCGTGGTTCAAAGCGGGCAGGAGCTTACTCGGCCGCGGGAGTTGCGGGGTCACCACGCGGGTGTACCTCCACGAGTGGGCGCCATAATGGCCGGGATGGCCGAGGCCGTACCCATTCGCAGGAACGTCGCACGCGTCCGCGCGACCGCGGTGAACGCGGGTGTCGCAGCCGAACGCCCCGACGTGCTCGCGGCGGAGGAGCCGATGGAGATCCGCGTCGAAGGCGCGGGTCAGCCCGCCGTATCAGTCGCCGTCACGATGCGGACGCCGGGGGGCGACTTCGAACTGGCCGCAGGGTTCCTCTTCACTGAAGGACTGATCGATCGCGCGGACGAGGTTCGCCGCGTCTCCTACTGCGAAGACCTCGAGCCTGACGAACAGCACTACAACGTGGTCACCGTCGAGCTCGCCCGCCCCTTCG
>DASUQY010000004.1:0-8785 GCA_036280315.1 Actinomycetota bacterium | reverse complement strand
CCGAAGGTGTTCGGCAGGTTCCTCAACGAGCGGATCGGCCGGATCAACTTCTGGATCATGCTGATCGGGTTCAACCTGACATTCGGGCCGATGCACATCCTCGGCCTGCAGGGAATGCCGCGGCGGATCCACAGCTACCCGGAGTCGCTCGGCTTGGGGTTCTGGAATCTCGTGGCGACGGCGGGCGCGTTCCTGATCGCGCTGAGCGTGCTGGTCTTTTTGGTCAACGCGGTCGCCAGCTTCCGCAGACCGGCAGAGATGGCGGCGGACCCGTGGGACGCGCGAACGCTGGAGTGGCTCACGACCTCGCCGCCGCCCGAGCACAACTTCGATGAGGTTCCCGTGGTGCACTCGCTCGATGAGCTGTGGCATCGCAAGTACGCGGAGACGCGCGGGGGGCGAGTCGTGCCGGTACCCGCCGGCGGGGCGGGCGACGAGCATGATTCGGTGGCGGACGACTCGGCCGGTCACGGCGCGGGCCACGCGATCCACATGCCGTCGCCGTCGTACTGGCCGGTCGTCGCGGCGCTCGGCCTGCCAATCATCGCGTACGGCCTGATTTTCAACATGTGGCTCGTCGGGCTCGGCGTTGTCGTCGTCCTCGTCGGGTTCTACGGCTGGATCCTCGAGCCCTCGGCGGAATGACGCGCTGATGGCGCAGCTGGGTCGATCGATGGACGTGCACGTTGTCGAGAGCGAGCACGAGCGCACAAGCACGGGACTGCCGCACCTCAAGCTGGCGATGTGGCTGTTCCTGGCGTCGGACTGCCTGCTGTTCGGCGCGCTGATCTCGACGTACGTGCTCTACCGCGGGGCGAGCCGCGTGGGGCCGTACCCCGCTGAAGTTTTCGACATCCCGTACACGTCGGTGTCGTCGTTCGTCCTTCTCGCCAGTTCGCTGACCATGGTGCTCGCGCTGGCGGCGATCCAGCGCGGGGATCAGGGACAGCTCCGGGTGTGGTTGCTCGCGACGGCTCTGCTGGGGGCGACCTTCGTCGGCGGACAGGTGTTCGAATTCACCACGTTCGCCAACGAGGGCCTCACGCTCACCACCAACCTGTTCAGCACAACGTTCTACGTGCTGACCGGGTTCCACGGGACGCACGTCGCCGTCGGCATCCTCATGTTGCTGACGGTGCTGGCGTTGTCGTTCGCCGGGAGACTGCCGCCGGAACGCGCGATGACCGTCGAGCTCGTCGGTCTGTACTGGCACTTCGTCGACATCGTGTGGATCGTCATCTTCACGGTCGTCTATCTGATCCCTACCGGGGCGCCGGGGGGAGCACAGTGAGCGAGCGCGAGACGATCGAGCCGCAGACCACGGGTGCGAGCGCCCGTCACGCCGGCGCCGTCACGCGTCACCCGAGCCCGAAGGAGTACGTCCGGATCGCCATCATCCTGGCGGTGATCACGGCGCTCGAGGTCGCCGTGTATTACATCGATGCGGTTCGCGATCTCCTGATCCCGCTTCTGTTCCTGTTCTCGCTCCTCAAGTTCACGCTCGTCGTGCTGTGGTTCATGCACCTGAAGTTCGACAGCAGGACGTACGCACGCTTCTTCGTGTTGGGACTAGCCGGCGCGATCACCTTGTACCTGATCGTGCTGCTTACGTTCCGGGTGTTCGGAGGCTAGCTCGATGCCCGATTGGCATCCGCATCTGGACGTCTGGCTGCTGCTCGGCGGCGTGTGGGTGGCCTACCTGGTCGCGGTGCGAACGCACGCGCGCACGGCTCCTCCCGCGGACCTCGAGGAGCGCGGCAGGCGTTCGGCGCTGTTCTCGACGGGGATGGCGCTGCTGCTTCTCGCATCGGATTGGCCGGTGCACGACCTCGCCGAGGGCTACCTGTACTCGGCGCACATGGTCCAGCACCTCGTGTACACGCTCGTCGCGGCGCCGCTGCTCGTGGTTGGCGTTCCGGCATGGATGTGGCGGCTGGTTCTCCGCGTTCGGCCGCTTGGTGCCGCGTTCGGGTTCCTCACCCGTCCTGTGGTGGCGATCGCGACCTTCAACGGCTTGCTGCTGTTCACCCACTGGCCCGAGGTCGTCGAGGCGTCGGTGAGCTCGGAGCTCACGCACTTCGGGCTTCACGTGCTGATCGTCGGCTCGGCGATCGTGATGTGGTGGCCTGTGCTCTCACCGCTGGCGGAACGGCCGGCCCTGTCGCCGCCGGGGCAGATGCTGTACCTGTTCGTTCAGTCGCTCGCCCCGACGATCCCTGCGTCGTTTCTCACGTTCGGCCGGTCCCCGCTCTATCCCGTGTACGAGACGTTCCCGCGCATCTGGGGCATCTCGGCGATCACCGATCAGCTCCTCGCCGGGCTGATCATGAAGATCGTCGGCGGCCTGATCCTGTGGGGATTCATCGCTGCGATCTTCTTCCGGTGGCACGCGCGCGAACGAGACGGATGGGACGCGCTCGCGCTCCGGCAGGTGGAGCGCGACGTGCGCGCGGGCGTGCTGAAGTGACGTCGTCATGAGGCCGGATCTGCGGGACCGCGTCGTGCTTCCGATCTTGTTGCCGCTCGGCATCATCCTGTTTCTCGTCGCGCTGCTGTGGGGGTTCTCGCGGCTGTTGCTCGGAGTAACGGCGACGGCGGCGACGGTGACGGCGACCGTGGTCGCGCTGGGGATCCTGGTCATCTCGGCTATCGCTGCGAACCGTCACACGATCCGGAGCTCGACGATCGGCGCCGCGTTCGGCGCGACGGTCGGCCTGGCCATGCTCACCGGCGGCATCGCGCTCGCCGTCGTCGGATCCGGAGAGGCTGAGGAGCCGGGCGAGAATGGCGACCACGGAGCGACGGTGGAGCTCGCCGCGGCGAACATCGCCTTCGAGCCGACGACGCTGTCGGCTCCTGCGGACACACCGTTCACGATCGAGTTCGACAATCGCGACAGCGCCCAGCACAACGTGGAGATCTTCGACAACCCCGAACGCTCCGGGACCCCCGTGTTCGAGGGCGAGATCATCACCGGACCGGCGACCGTCGCCTACCGGGTCGATCCGCTCGCGGAAGGGACGTACTTCTTCCTGTGCGTGGTGCACCCGCAGATGACCGGCGAGATCGAGGCGGCTCCGGGCGGGCCGGGCGGTGAGCCCGGCGGGGAACCCGGCGGACCCGGCGGGGAAACGGGTGGGGGGCCGCCCGATGGCGGAGCGCCCGGCGGCGGAGCGCCCGGCGGTGCCGAGCCGGCCACGGTGGTCGCTCAAGGCATCGCCTTCGACACGGACACGATCTCGCTGCCCGCGGATCAGCCGTCGACGCTCACCTTCGACAACCGCGACACGGTGCCGCACAACATCGCGATCTACACGGACAGTTCGCTGTCCGAAGCGCTCTTCCAGGGCGAGATCGTCACCGGCCCGGCGACCGCGCAGTACGAGGTCCCGCCGGAGCCGGCGGGGGAGTACTACTTCCAGTGCGACGTGCACCCGACCATGAACGGAACGGTCACGGTCGGCTGATGCGAGACGGCGGCGGCCCGTCCACGTCGCGCCGCGCACTCGCGTTCGCCGCGCTCCTCGCCGTCGTCACGGCGTGTTCCGGAGGTTCGGCCCCGACGGTTCCGGCGGTCGATGACATCTCGGAACCGATGCCCGCGTTGGCCGGACAGGTGCTGACCGGCGGCACGCTCGCCCGAAACGACTACGCGGGTCGGGTGACGGTCGTCAATTTCTGGGCAACGACGTGCGCTCCGTGCGTGCGAGAGATGCCGCTCCTCTCGTCATTCCATGATGGGCCGGATGGTGCGTTCGTCGTCGGCGTGAACTACCGCGAGGGAGCGGCGATCGCCCGCGAGTTCGCGCGGGAGCTGGACGTGGCATATCCGAGCGTCCGCGACGCAGACGGCAGTCTCGCGCATCGCTTCGGCGTCCCCTTTCTGCCGACGACGTTCGTAGTCGACGGCGACGGGCAGATGCGGTTCAAGGTGATTGGCGAGGTCGACGCCGAGACGCTCGAGCGTCTCGTCGACGACGTTCGAACCGCGTGACGCCTTCGGCCCGGGACGCTATGCGACGCGGGCGAGCGGGAGCGCCGCGTCCACGGCGACCGCGCCGAACAGCAAGGCCAGATACACGATCGAGAACCTGAACAGCCGCATCGAATCGACGGGTGATGCCGAGCGCCACAGGCGCAGCGCCCGCATCACGAACCAGCCACCGAGGACGATCGCGGCCGCCGCGTAGACGGCTCCCATCCGGCCGAACGGAACGAGCAGCAACGAGGTTCCGAACAGCACCAGCGAGTAGAGCAGGATCTGCCGGCGCGTCTCGCCGGCACCGCGCACCACGGGCAGCATCGGGATACCCGCCGCCGCGTAATCGCCGCTGTACCGGAGCGCGAGCGCCCAGAAGTGCGGCGGCGTCCAAACGAACACGATGGCGAACAGGATCCACGCGGGAAGCCCGACCGTGCCTGTGACGGCGGCCCAGCCGACGAGCGCGGGAACCGCTCCCGCCGCCCCGCCGATCACGATGTTCTGCGCGCTCGTTCGCTTCAGCCACATCGTGTACACGAACACATAGAACGCGATCGCCGACAGCGCGAGCGTTGCGGCCAGGATGTTCACGGTCGTCGCGAGGAACAGGAACGACACGGCACCGAGGATGTAGCCGAACGCCAGCGCATTGTCCGGGTCGATCAGGTGCGCCGGCAGCGGACGCGAGCGTGTTCGGCGCATCACCTCGTCGACGTCGCGGTCGAGGTAGCAGTTGATCGCGTTCGCCGAGCCCGCCGCGATCGCGCCGCCGACGAGCGTCGCGAGCACGAGCGGGATCGACGGGACCCCACCTTCCGCGAGCGCCATGGCCGGGACCGTGGTGATCAGCAGCAGAACGATGATCCGCGGCTTCGTGAGCCGGAAGTACGCGGCCGTGGTCTCCCGCAACGTCGAACGCTTGCCGTTCGCCCGCGCGTCGACCTCGAGGCTCTCGCTGGAACGGCCGCGTTCGGTCTCGCGGCGAGCGGTGACCAACAGCGCGACGAGCGTCGCCCAGATCGTCGCCGCGAGCGCGACGTGTGCCGTGACCGCGGCAGGCCGGAGCTCCGACCAGACGTTCGCCGCGCCGACCAGCACCTGCGCAACCATCAGCACCAGCGCGATCCCCGATAGCCACGACAGCGCCGGAATCCGCGGCGTGATCCACGTCTTGATGAACACGTACAGGACGAGCAGCGCCGAGAGCGCCGCGAGCACGCGATGCAGGAACATCCACGTCGCGGCGCCACCGAGCGCCGGCACGAGCCGCCCGTCCATGAGCGGCCAATCCCTAAACGCGAGCCCGGAATCTGTCGCCCGCACGTACGTGCCGACGAGGAGCGCGCCGAACGTGGCGATGACCGTCCAGCCGATCGGCCCGACGACGTTCCGCGCGACGTTCCGATCCGGCGCCGCGACACGCCTCCGAATGGCGAACGCGTACCTCGCCTCGACGGCGTTCGCGACGAGCACGGCGACGAGCGCCATGGCGAAGGCGAAGTGCACCGTGACCCACGCCGGATCGAGCTCCGTCCGCACGACGATGCCGCCCAGTACGGCCTGCGAAAGAACGAGCGGAGCCGCCGCGATCGACAGTCGGCGAACGCTCGGCGTGGAGCGGAGGCGGCGCCATGCGACGGTGGCCTGCGCGGCCACGAGCACGACCACGACGAACGCCAGGAATCGGTGCGAGTACTCGATCCACGACTCCAACGTCGGATACGGGAGCCACCGGTCGGGACCGCATTTGGGCCAGCTCGTACATCCGAGGCCCGAACCGGTCGCGCGCACGAGCCCACCCACGCCGAACAGCAACAGCGTGGTGCACGCGGTCGCGATGGCGAGCCTGTGGAAACGGGTCATGCGCGTTGAGGCGGTACGGCCGAACGATAACAGTGCCGCCGACGTCGCCTCGCCGCAACGGTCTTGCGATACTCGTCCGACGTGGCGACGCGGTCCCGATCCGATCCGACCCCCGACGACGTTCGGTCGCCCCTGCTCGAACGGGTTCGCGAGCGCGTCGATCCCGCGCTGGCCAGGTTCCTGTCCGATCGCAGGGCCGAGCTGGCCGGGATGGACGCTCGCGCCGCGGTCCTGATCGACGAGCTCCTTCGATTGCTCGCCGCCGGCGGCAAGCGGATCCGTCCGGCGCTGTGCGTCTACGCGTATCGAGCGGCCGGTGGCTCGGACGGACCTCCGATCACGAAAGCGGCGGCCGCGCTCGAGCTGCTGCACACGTTCGCGCTGGTCCACGACGACGTGATGGACCGGACGGACGAGCGCCGCGGCGTCGAATCGACGCACGTGCGGTTCGCCAAGGAGGCGCCGCTCGGCGTCGAACCCGACGGGTACGGCGTCTCGGTGGCCATCCTCGTCGGTGACCTGGCGGCCGTCCTCGCCGAGCAGCGCCTGCGGACGTGCGGGGCGGCGCCCGACGCCCTCCACCTCGCGATTGAGCGGTTCGATCGCATGCGCGTCGAGATGGCGGCGGGTCAGCTCCTCGATCTCGAGATGGCCCGAGCGGCAGAATCTCCGGACGAAGCGGCTCGCCGGCGCATCGCCGCCCTGAAGACCGGCTCGTACACCGCCGAAGGGCCCGTGCTGATCGGCGCCGCGCTCGCCGACGCGGGACCGAACGTCGAGGGCCCGCTCCGGGTCTACGCGCGTTCTCTCGGCGACGCATTCCAGCTCCGCGACGACATCATCGACGGCGATGAACCGTCGGAGGCCGCCTCCCGGGTCGACGAGCTCGCTTCGCGGGCGATCGCCGCTCTGCAGAGCGAGACCCTCGACGCAGCCGGGAGGGACGGGCTCGTCGAGATCGCGTCTGCGCTGCGGGTGGCCGGCTGATGCAGGTCCGCGACGTCGACGTCGCCGCGGCGCGGCGGATGTTCGGCGGACTTCCGGTCGCCAGCGTCGCCACGGTCAACGAGGACGGCTCGCCGCACGTCGTCCCCCTGTGGTTCGTCTGGCTCGAGGAAGCGGTCTACGTCTCGGCACGGCGACCCGGGCGGACGTGGTCGAACGCGTCGGCCGAACCGCGCGTCGCGCTGACGATCGATCTGGGGCGGGCCTGGGTCGAGATCGCCGGCGTCGAGATCCGCGGCCGTGCCGAGTTGGTCACGCAGCAGGACGCCGACATGCGCAGACCGATGTCGGCGTGGCACGAGAAGTATCGGCCGCTCCTCGCGGGCGAGGGGTTCGCCCGCTTCACCGGCGAGGTTTCGGAAATCGGGTTCCTGCGCTTGGAGGTCGAACGGATCATGGCCTGGGACCACGCCCGCGACTGAACGCGGCGCTCGCGGTTTGTCCCCGCCGAAGTCGCACGCATAGGGTTTGTGCGGAACCGTATCGAGCAGTACGATCGTTTGTGAAGTTTTTCACAAGCTCCGAAGCGGGGGGAACGTCCCGGTGTCGAGCTCATCGAGCCCGCAGATCGAGACCGACGTTCTGGTCGTCGGCGCCGGCCCAGGGGGTTCCACGGCGGCCTACCACTTGGCCCGCCACGGGGTCGACGTCACGCTCCTCGAACGGGCGACGTTCCCTCGCGAGAAGGTCTGTGGCGACGGGCTGACCCCGCGCGCCGTCGTCGCGCTCCGGAAGATGGGCATCGAGCCCGAGGATCACCCGTTCGAGCGGCACCATGGGCTGCGGATCTACTCGCGGAAGGTCACGCTCGAGCTGCCGTGGCCGACCCTCGAGGACTTCCCGGGCTTCGGGCTGACGATGACCCGCGGCGTGTTCGACGAGCTGCTTGCGCGACGCGCTCAGCGCGCGGGTGCGCGATTGCGCGAGCGCACCGAGGCTCTCGAACCGGTCGTCGACAGAGGCTGGGTGACCGGCGCCGTCGTCCGCGACCTCGAGCGGGGCGAGGATGCCGAGATCCGCGCGCGCTACGTGGTCGTTGCCGACGGCGCGTCGTCGCGGTTCGCCGGGCACGTCGGCGTTCGACGCGACCCCTCGAAGCCGATCGGCATCGCGGCGCGGCGGTACTACCGCATCGACCGGCATCCCGGTCCGTGGCTCGAGGTGTGGATGGACCTGTGGGACGGCGACAGCTTGCTCCCCGGCTACGGCTGGCTGTTCCCACTCCCCGGCGGTGACGTCAACCTCGGAGCCGGGCTGCTGAACACGTTCAAGAACTTCTCGAACGTCTCCGCGCAGCGCGTGTTCGACGCGTTCTGGCGGATGCTGCCGCCCGAGTGGAACGTGACCGAGGACACCGCGGACGGTCGCGTGCTCTCCGGCCCACTGCCGATGGGCATGTCGCGAACGCCGGCCGCCGTTCCGGGGATGCTCGTCGTCGGCGACGCCGCCGGCATCGTCAACCCGTTCAACGGTGAGGGCATCGCGTACGCGATGGAATCCGCGGAGCTCGCCGCCGAGCTGATCCACGAGGCGCTCGTGCGCGATCGTCCGGGCATCGCGCACCTGTATCCGACGATCCTTCGCGAGCGGTACGAGCCGTACTACCGGATCGGCACCACGTTCGTTCGGGCGATCGGGAATCCGAAAGTGATGCGTCTGCTCACGGACTACGGCCTGCCACAGGAGTGGTTGATGCGGTTCCTGATCCGGTTGATGGGCAACCTGTCGGACGGACCTCGCGGTGACGTCCGCGACAAGGTGATGGACACGCTCGTGCGCCTCGCGCGGGCGGCCTAGGAGGTACGACGTGGAGCTGAGGGAGTACCTACCGATCGTGATCCTGGCGGTGCTCTCGCTCGCGTTCGCGGTGCTCTCGCTCCTGGTCTCGTCACTGGTCCGTCCGAACCGGCCCACGCCGGCGAAGCTGGCGCCGTA
>DASUQY010000003.1:0-2840 GCA_036280315.1 Actinomycetota bacterium | reverse complement strand
GATCCCCGCCGAGCGGAACCGCGAGCCCGTGACGGCGAAGGACATGTCGCTGTGGATCCGCAAGGCGACGATCGCGATCGAAGACCGTCGCTTCTTCGAGCACAACGGCGTCGACATCGAGGGGACGGCGCGTGCCGCGGTCGCGAACATCAAAGCCGGCGGCATCGTCGAGGGGGGCTCGACCATCACGCAGCAGCTCGTCCGCAACCTCTACATCTCCCGCGAGCGGACGGTGCAGCGCAAGGTGAAGGAGGCGTGCCTCGCGACGAAGCTCGACCGTGCACGGACGAAGGAGTGGATCCTGACGACCTACCTCAACCAGGTCTTCTACGGCAACCGCGCCTACGGGATCGAGGCAGCGTCGCGAACGTACTTCTCGAAGCCGGCGTCGAGGCTGCTCCTGTCGGAAGCGGCGCTGCTCGCCGGGTTGACGCAGGCGCCTTCGGTGTACGACCCGTTCACCGTTCCCGCCAGGGCGCTCGCGCGACGGAACGAGGTCCTGCGCGCGATGCTGGACACCGGCATCATCACGTCGCGCGTCTACGGGCTCGCCGTTGCGGCGAAGCTCGATCTCCGCCGCGGCAAGGTCTATGACGCGATCCGCGAGCCGTACTTCTTCGGCTACGTCCGCGACCGGCTGATCGAGGAGTACGGGCCGCAGCCCGTCAGGTCCGGCGGCCTCAAGGTCTACACCACGATCATTCCTCGCTACCAGCGCCTTGCGGAGAGGGCGATCCGGGAGACGCTCGACGAGCGCGACGACCCGGCCGCCGCGCTGATCTCGATCAGCCCCCGAACAGGAGCGATCAGGGCGATGGCCGCGATCGTCCCGAACCGCCCGAAGAACCAGTTCAACCTGCTCTCGCAGGCGCGGCGTCAACCGGGATCGACGTTCAAGACCTTCGTGCTCGCCGCGGCGGTCGAGCAGGGCATCAATCCCGACTCGACGTACTACGTGTCGGCGCCGTTCACGTACCGCATCCATCCGGCCGGGAACTGCGACGACGGTTCGTGGTGGTGCGTCAAGACCTATGCGAACGACTACTACGGTTGGAGCTCGATCCGGAGTGCGACTCTGCGTTCGGACAACTCCGTCTACGCACAGCTGACCCTCGACGTCACTCCGGAGAAGGTCGCGGACGTGGCCCGACGGATGGGCGTGCGCTCGCAACTCGACGTCAAGGGCGCATTCGTGCCGTCGATCGGTCTCGGCTCGATCGCAGTGTCGCCACTCGACATCGCGTCGTCGTACGCGACGCTTGCCGCTGAGGGTGTGTACTCGGAGCCGATGGCAATCCGGCGCGTCGTGCTCGACGACGGCACCGTCGATACGCGCGCGGGCTGGGGCAAGCCGAAACGTCGCCGCGCGATCTCGGAGGGTACTGCGGCGATCGTGACGCGCATCCTCGAGCAGAACATCCAGTCGGGGACGGGCACGCGCGCCGCCTTCGCACGTCCTGCCGCAGGCAAGACGGGCACGGCCGAGCTCAACGTCGATGCCTGGTTCGCCGGCTACACCCCCGAGCTCGCGACAGCGGTCTGGATGGGATATACGCGCGCCGAGATCCCGCTCGACAGCGTGCACGGGATCGCCGTCACGGGAGGCAGCTTCCCCGCCGAGATGTGGAGGCTGTTCATGGAGCCTGCACTCGAGGGCAGAGAGCCGGTGTCCTTCCCCGAGCCCAGAGCGTGGCCCGAGTGGAAGCCGTTCACGCGGGGCGAGTACGCACTCTCGTACGACCCGAGCGCGGTGCCCGAGACCACCGAGACGTCGACGACTCCCGCCGACCCGGCCGAGCGCGAATCCGGGCGTTGAGCTCCGCGCGTGGCTGAGCTCCTGACGGTCGACGACGCGCTCGCACGCATCGTCGAGACCGCCAAGCCGTTGCCGACCGAGAGGGTGGTCGTGGCCGCGGCCGCCGGGCGCGTCTTGCGTGAGCCGGCAAGGGCGCTCGTGGACCTGCCGCCGTTCCCGAGCTCTGCGATGGACGGATTCGCCGTTCGGGCTGCGGACGTTCCCGGCGATCTGCCGGTGGCGTTCGAGATCGCTGCGGGATCTCCCCCACCGGGGCCGCTACCCCAGGGCGCCGCGGCGGCCATCTCGACGGGCGGAACGGTTCCGGACGGAGCCGACGCCGTCGTTCCGGTCGAGCTCGTCGAGAACCATGGGACGCGGGTTGCGATCGCCGGTCAGGCGACAGGTGGCCAGCACGTGCGACCACGCGGAGGTGATGTCCGTGAGGGCGATGTCGTAGTCGAGGCGGGCACACATCTCGGCCCGGCGCAGATCGGCGCGCTCGCGGCGTCCGGCATAGCCGAGGTGACGTGCTCTGCGCTGCCGCGCGTGGCCGTGCTCGCGACGGGGAGCGAGCTCCGGGTGGCCGGCGAGTCGCTCGCGGCGGGCCAGATCTACGAGTCGAATCGCGCGATGCTCGCGGCAACGCTGGTCCGCATCGGTGCGGACGTCGACACACTCCCCGTCGTGGAGGACGACGAGTCGGCTCATCGAGCCGCGATCGCCCGGGGTCTCGACACGGACGTGCTCGTGACGTCCGGAGGTGTCTCCATGGGCGAGCACGACCTCGTCCGCCGCGTCGAGTCCGAGCTCGGAGTACGCGAGATCTTCTGGGGCGTCGCGGTGAAGCCCGGGAAGCCGCTGTCCTTCGGAGCGCGCGACGGAACTCTCGTCTTCGGCCTGCCCGGGAACCCGGTGTCGTCGCTCGTCGGAGCTCTCGTCTTCGTCGCGACCGGCCTTCGCGCCCTGCAAGGCGCCACCGATCCTCGGCCCCGCTACGCGCACGGCGTCGCGGCCGCCGCGTTCCGTCGCACCGTCCACCGAG
>DASUQY010000002.1:0-3587 GCA_036280315.1 Actinomycetota bacterium | reverse complement strand
CGACGTCACGCGCGAAGCCCTCGCGAAGCTCGCTGGCGTGGAGCTCGAACGCCGTCCCGAGCTCGAAGGAGCCATCCGCGACACGTTCGCCCGTGCCGGCCGCGAGATGCCGAAGTCCAACCTCGTGCAGGCCGACGTGCCGGTTGGGGCACGTTCGATCCCGGCGGAGCGGGGGACGGCGCCGGGCATCGTGCTCGAGCTCGACGGGTCGCGCGTCTACACGCTCCCGGGCGTTCCGGCCGAGATGCACGAGATGATGCAACGCACGGTTCTTCCCGAGCTCGAATCGCTCGCCGGTCCGGCCACGATCGTCTCCAGAACGATCCGGTGCGTCGGGATCGCGGAGTCGCGCGTCGCCGAGATCCTCGACGATCTGTTCCACGGCTCGACGAACCCGACCGTGGCGTACCTCGCCGGCGGGGGAGAGGTCCGCGTTCGTCTCACCGCGAAGGCTGCATCCGTCGAGGAAGCCGGAGCGCTCCTCGCACCGCTCGCTCGCGACGTCGCTGAACGCATCGGCGAGTTCGTCACGTCGACGTCGGACGAGGAGTTGGACGAGGTGGTCGGGCGGCTGCTCCGCGCCGCGGGGAAGACGATCGCGTGCGCCGAGTCCCTCACCGGCGGTGCGCTGTCCGCCCGGCTGGCGCACGCCCCGGGCGCGTCCGACTATCTGCTCGGTTCGGCGGTGTGCTACTCGATCGAGGCAAAGCGCCTGATCCTCGGCGTCTCGCAGGAGACGATCGAAGGTCCGGGCGTCGTGAGCCGCGAAACTGCAGCCGAGATGGCGGCCGGAGCGCGGCGCTTGTTCGGCGCCGACGTCACGCTGTCGACGACCGGAGCCGCCGGTCCCGAACCACACGACGGCGCGGAGCCTGGAACGGTGTGGGTCGGGATCCAAACGGACCGTGTGGCGCACCAACGGCGCATCCGCGCGCCCGGCGATCGCGACATGGTCGTTCGGTGGTCCGAGCAGGCCGCGCTCGATCTGGCACGAAGGCATCTGGAAGGCCTTCCCCTCCCCGACGCCGATCGCGTCGTCCACTGATGGCGCGCGACCGCGCGTCGCGCCCCGAAGCCAAACCGTTGCGACTGTTCGTCGCGTTCGACATCCCCGAGGACGTCCGCGACTCCGTCGAGAGCGCCGTCGCGCCGTGGCGTGAGCGCTACCCGAGGGCGAAGTGGGTCCCAAAGCCGAACCAACACGTGACGCTCAAGTTCCTCGGCGCGACGTGGCCGAGGCTCGTCGAGTGGGTGCGCGACAGCGTCGGGCAAGCGGCGCGGGCGAACGAACAAGCGCGAACGTGGGTCACCGGGTTCGGCGCGTTCCCGAACGAACGACGCGGCCGGGTCCTGTGGGCAGGTCTCGACGACGATGGTCGCCGGCTCGCACGGATCGCTGCCTCGCTCGATGAGGGGCTGTCGCGGGAGTTCGCTCCGGAGAAGCGAGCGTTCACCCCGCACCTCACCGTCGCGCGGTTCGAACCGCCCGTGGAGCTCCAGGGGCTCGAGGACGTGAGGTTCGAGAGCGATCCGTTCGACGTGGACCGGATCGTCCTGTATCGCAGCCACCTCAGACGACCCGCGCCGTTCTACGAACGGCTCGCGACGTTCGGGCTCGCGGATGCTTGACCCCGAACACCTGTTCGAATAGCGTCGGAGTTGCGTCGAACGGGTTTCACCGCTGTAATCACAGGAGCGTCATTCGTGTCGGACCCTCGCGGTAGCGTGCGCGGCTCACGAGAGGAGCTCGCCGGCGTGGTCGCGCGGTGGGCGCAGGAGAAGAAAGGGGCTTCGCGGATGGATCGGGACAAGATGCTCGACGTCGCGCTCGCGCAGATCGAGAAGCAGTACGGCAAGGGTGCGGTGATGAAGCTCGGCGAGCACCCCATGGGCGCCGGCATCTCGGTGATCCCCACGGGTTCGCTCTCGCTCGACATCGCACTCGGTGTTGGGGGCATCCCACGCGGGCGTATCGTCGAGGTCTTCGGCCCTGAGGGCTCGGGCAAGACGACGGTCTGTCTCCACGTGATCGCCGAGGCGCAGCACCAAGGCGGGATCGCCGCGTTCGTCGATGCGGAGCACGCGCTCGATCCGACCTACGCGCAACGGCTCGGCGTGAACATCGACGAGCTCCTCGTCTCGCAGCCCGACTCGGGCGAGCAGGCGCTCGAGATCGCGGACATGCTCGTTCGGTCCGGCGCGCTCGACGTCGTGGTGATCGACTCGGTCGCCGCGCTCGTACCGCGGGCCGAGATCGAGGGAGAGATGGGTGATACCCACGTCGGCTTGCAGGCGCGGCTGATGTCGCAGGCGATGCGCAAGCTCGCCGGAACGCTCTCGCGCTTCGACACCACGGCGGTCTTCATCAACCAGCTGCGCGAGAAGATCGGCGTGATGTTCGGGAACCCAGAAACCACGCCCGGCGGCCGCGCGCTGAAGTTCTACTCGTCGGTGCGCCTGGACGTCCGCAAGGTCGAGAACCTCAAGGACGGCACCGATGTGGTCGGCTCGCGCACGCGGGTGAAGGTCGTGAAGAACAAGGTCGCGCCGCCGTTCCGTCAGTGCGAGTTCGACATCATGTACGGCTACGGCGTCTCCAAGGAGGGCAGCCTCCTGGACGTCGGTATCGACCTCGAGATCGTCAAGAAGAATGGGGCGTGGTTCACGTACGAGGGCGATCAGCTCGGCCAGGGACGCGAGAACGCGCGCCAGTTCCTCGCGGAGCACACGGACATCGCGAGCGATATCGAACGCCGAGTGCGCGAGGCGGTCGGTCTCACCTCGTTCGGTGCCGATGGCGATCGGCCGGTGGTCGTACCGGACCTCGTCGTCGACGAAGCGGCCGCGAACGGAGAGACGGCCAACGAGTCGGCACCGAAGCCCAAGAAGGAGCGGGAGACCGCCGGCTCGCGAAGCGGCTGAGGCGGTGGCCAGGACCGCTCGAACGAAGCAGCCGCTCGGGTGTCACGAACGCGCTCTGCGGCTGCTCGCCGTGCGCCCCAGGACTCGCCGTGAGCTCGAGATCCGGCTCCTCCGCGCGGGGTTCGAGCGCGACGAGGTCGAGGGAGAGCTCGCGCGCCTCGAGGCGGTCGGGTTGATCGACGACGAGGACTTCGCCCGCCAAGCCGCCGAGCACGAGCTGACCGTCCGGCGGTCGGGACGGCGCGCGGTGACGTCGAGGCTGGCCGCCCGGGGCGTCGGCCGAGAGATGATCGAGCGAACGCTCACCGAGCTCGACGCAGATGACGAAGAGGATCGGGCGCTGGAGCTCGCCCAGGTGCGGATCACCCGCCTTGGCGCACTGGACAGTCAATCGGCGTACCGAAGGCTCGTCCCGTTCCTTCAGCGGCGGGGGTACGCGGCCGGCGACGCCCACCGAGCGGCCTCGCGAGCGCTCGGGCTCGACGATGGAGACGCTCTCTGACCTGCGGCGATGGTGCGCGGCGGGGTCTGCCCTTGCCCTTCCCCGCCGCAGGCCGTAGATTCGAATCAAAGACGGCTCATCGACCAACAACTGTTCGACACGTGCCTGAGACGTATCTGACCGACCAGTCCACGCAGGGAGCACATCGGATCTGGGGCCGAGA
>DASUQY010000001.1:0-6868 GCA_036280315.1 Actinomycetota bacterium | reverse complement strand
GTGAGATCGAGGAGCTTCGCGGCCCAGGCGATCCGCTCGGAGACGACGTGTCTCGGCATCTTCCGCAGCCGCAACCCGAACGCGATGTTGTCGGCGACCGAAAGATGGGGGTACAGCGCGTAGTTCTGGAACACCATCGCGATGTCCCGGTCCTTGGGCGACAGGTTGTTGACGACGCGGTCGCCGATCGTGACCGTTCCGTCCGTGATCTCCTCGAGCCCGGCAATCATCCGGAGCGCGGTCGTCTTGCCGCAGCCCGACGGCCCGACGAGAACGAGGAACTCTCCGTCCTTGACGTAGAGCGAGAGGTCCTGCACGGCGTGCACGCCGCCCTCGTAGATCTTGTCGACTTCCTTGAGCTGAACGTCAGCCATCGAGTCTCTCCTCGGTCGTCATGAGATTCGCCAGACGTGGAAGGCCGGCCCGCCCGAGGGCAGGACGACCTCGTCCCCTTCTGTTCGGGAGTCCTCTCCGATCACGGTCTCGAGCCCCGCGCCTCCGAGAGCGGCGCGAGGGAGGCGGATCTCGTGATGAGCCGCGCGTGCGGCGAGGCACAGAAGCGTCTCCTCCGCCGATTCCCGCAGGTACGCGATGGCGTCGCTCGAGACGTGCGCGTAGCGCATGCTCCCGTGCGCGAGAGCCGCGCTGGAGCGACGGAGCGCGATGAGAAGCCGGTACGTCTCGAGCACCTCGGTGTCCCACGTCCCGGGGCTGTCCCACGGCATCGTCCGCCGCGCGTCCTCGCCCCACTCCCCCTCGAGCCCGAGCTCGGCGCCGGCGAAGACCATCGGCACCCCGGGCGACGTCATCTGTAGCCCGACGCCCACGAGCTGCCGTGCGCGAGACCCCGCAATCGTGCGGAAGCGGGCCGTGTCGTGGCTGTCCAGCAGGAGCCAGGAGTGCACTTGGCTGCGCCATGGAACGCCGGCACGGAACCTCGCCATCGTCTCGACGGCCGCCTCGCCGGAAGCGCGCGGCACCTCGACGGGAAGCTCGAAGAACGCGCTCATACCAGCGGGAAGCTGGTCTCCACGCAGCCACTGCCACACCGGACGAGTGAAGCCGCGGTAGTTCATGGTTCCGTACCAGCGGCCCGGCTGCAGATCCGCGCGCGCGTCGTGCGCGTGCTCGGCGACAACGAGCGCGTCGGGCCGCGCGCACGTCGCAGCGGCACGCACGCCGCTCGCGATCTCCGGCAGGAGGTCGACGTCGTGCAGGCGGCCCGTCATGTTGGCGACGTCGATGCGCCAGCCGTCGAGGGCGAACGGAGGCTCGAGCCAGCGACGGACGGCCGAGCGCTCCCCCTCGTACATTCGGCTCCGAAGCTCGCCGGATGCGTAGTTGAGCTTCGGCAGCGAGGGGACGCCGTACCAGCACTCGTACCCCGCCGGCAGGCCGGGATCGAAGAAGAAGAAGCCAAACTCGGGATCGGTCCCGGCGAGCGCGGAGGCGAACCAGTCGTGGCCCGAGCCGACGTGGTTGGTCGTCAGGTCTCCGATGACGCGCATCCCGCGCTCGGCCGCCGCTTGCGTGAGATCCACCAGGGCATCGTCCCCGCCGAGCAGCGGATCGACCTCGTCGAAGGAGCTCGCGTCGTAGCGGTGCGTGCTTCCCGCCGGGAAGAACGGCGTCAGGTAGAGGACGTTGGCGCCGAGCTCCTCGATGTAGTCGAGGCGCCGACCGAGACCGACGAGGTCGCCGCCGTACCACTCATAGGGTGTCTCCGGCCCGCGACCGGTCGGCAGCTCGTCCCACGACCGCGGGATCGCCCACTCGGGAGGATCGACGTCGAGGCCGGCCGAGGCGAAGCGATCCGGGAAGACCTGGTAGACGACCGAGCGCAGGTGCCAGTCGGGGCCGCCCGGCTCCGGGGTCGCGACGAAGTCGTCCCCGTCGGGCACATCGAACGGCTGCAGACCGGATCCGTTGAACCAGGCGTACCCGAACGACCCGCCCGAGAGCAGCCAGCGGTAAGGCGTCGCCGGGTTCCACACGCGGAATGACGCTCGCCACCACGTGTGCGACTCCGTCTCGCGATCGATCTCGGCAGCGACGACGAGCGGATCCTGATCGCGCACGTAGCGAACTGCCACGTCATCGGCGGGCACCTCGCGCGCGACTCGGAGGAGGACGGTGATCTCGTCGCCGAGCTGCGCGGGCGGCTCCGGCACGTACAGCGCCGAGCCATCGTGGTGCGGCGTGTCGAGAGGCGACGGCATGTCGACTAGCCCTTGACCGCGCCGCGCGTGAGGCCCTCGGTGATGAACCGCTGGAGGAAGAAGAAGATGACCACGACCGGGATGGCGGCGAGCACGACGCCGGCGCAGAAGGGGCCCCACTGCTGTGCGTACTTGTCGTTGATGAAGCCGTACAGCCCGACCGGGAGCGTGAACTTGTCGGTCGTCTGGAGGAGCCGGCTGGCGATGATGAACTCGTTGATCGTGGCGATGTACGAGAGGAGCCCAACGACCGCGAGCACGGGCGCCGCGAGGGGGAGGATGATCCCCCAGAACACCTGGCCTGGTGTCGCTCCGTCCACACGCGCCGACTCGTCGAGCGAGTCCGGGATCGAGTCGAGGAACCCCTTCATGAGCCAGGTGTTGACCCCGAGAGCGCCGCCGAGGTAGACGAGGATCACGCTCGTGCGCGTGTCGAGGCCGAACGCCGGGAAGACGTCGCCGATCTCGAGCACGATGTAGTAGATCGCGACGACGGCGAGGAACGTCGGGAACATCTGGATGAGGAGGAGCGCCATCATCCCCATCCGACGTCCCCGGAACCGGAACCGCGCGAAGGCGTAGGCGGCGAGAGCCGCGAAGAACACCGAGAACAGGGCCGTCGCGCCCGAGATGACGAGGGTGTTCACGTACCAGCTCGTATAGGGGACGTCGAGTGCCTCCTGCTCGGTCCCGACCTCCCCTGGGTTGCCGCTCAGGATCCGCCGGAAGTTCTCGAGGGTCACGTCGTCCGGGACGATCTGTGCACTCGTGAGCGATGGAATCGGATTGAACGCCGCCGACACCACATAGACGATCGGGAAGATCGCGAACGCGATCGCGAGGAGCCCGACGAGATACCGCCACCAGTTGTAGGAGAGAATCGGACGCCGCCCCCGGCGTGCCTCCGCGACCCGAGTGTCAGCCACGACCTCCGCCTGGTCGAGCGTTGTCATCGGATTTCCTCGAGCATCCGCGTGCGCCAGAACGAGATCGCGGATATTCCCGCGACGATGAAGAAGATGAAGATCGAGACCGCAGCCGCGAGTCCGTACTGCGCACCGCCCCCCGCCTGGAAGGCGATCTTGTACGTGTAGCTGATGAGGATGTCCGTCGAGCCGGCCACGGTCTGCTCGAGCTCGTACGGACCGCCGCCTGTGAGGAAGTAGATGTTGTTGAAGAGATTGAAGTTGAACGCGAATGATGCGATGAGCAGGGGCGCGGTAGCGACGAGCAGGAGTGGCAGGGTCACCTTCCGGAACACCTGCAGGTTGCCGCCGCCATCGACGCGCGCCGCCTCCCTCAGCTCCTCCGGCACCGCCTGCAGGGCCGCAGTGCACACGAGGAACCAGTATGGAAAGCCGATCCAGACGTTGACGAGAATGCACGACACCCTCGCCCACGTCGGATCGAACAGCCACGGGATGTCGGTACGCAGCGTCTGGTTGACGATCCCGAACTCGTCGTTCAGCAGCCCCTGCCAGACGAGGACGGCGAGAAACGCCGGTACGGCGAACGGCAACACGAGCAGTGAGCGCTGGATCCGCCGAAGCTTGAGGTCGGGCTTGTTCAGTGTGATCGCGAGGAAGAGCCCGATGGCGAACTGGATGAGAACGGAGAGGAACGCATACGCGAATGTCCAGATGAAGACGCGAACGAAGGGATCGCGAACGAGCGGGTCCGTGAGGATCGTCTGGAAGTTCTGGAGTCCCACGTGCGTCTTCCAGCCCGGCTCGAGAAGCTCACCGGAAGGCGATTCGTAGGCCCCCTCGCCGTTGTCCGCGTACACGACCCCGGTCTCGACGTTCGTGAACGTGTCGGTCGCCGCGTCGTAGCGGACGGTCGGCTGCACCTCGTTCGCGATGCTGAGCCCTTCGGGCTTGACGTACGAGTCCTCTCCCGTCGGGATGACGAGAGCAGCCAGCTCTTGGTCGATCGCGAAGAGGTCGTTCCCCTGAACGACGTCGTAGCCGTCGGCAGCGACGATCGCGCCGTTCTCGACCGTCGCGGTTCCGGGAGGAAGGGGCTCGAGCCCCTCCCTCGTTCCGACGTAGACGTCTCCGGACACGTCATCCACGAGCAGGAGCACGAGCTCCCCGTCGCTCTTCGCGGGAGTCGACGTGTACGTTGCCGCGTCGGCGGCCGATACGAGCGACCTCTCCTGGATGGCTCGGATGGCCTCGTCCTGCGTCAGGTTGTGCAGCGTCGACCAGTTGGTGAACGCGATGTTGACGTTCGAGATGATCGGGATCGCGACGAAAGCGACGAGGAAGACGGTGCCCGGGACGAGATACTTGAGTGGGACCAGGCGCCTGTCTGGAATGACGTAGATCGCGACGATCAACAGCGTCGCGGCGGCGATCGCGAGGGCTGCGAGCGACTTCCCATCTCCGATGAGGATTGCGACCGCCCAGATCGCCAGAGCGCTGAGGGCGCCGAGCAGGACCAGCTTGATGACGAGCCCGACCGTGCCGGAGAAGAACCCGATTCCCCTCGCGACGAGCGAGGGCCGAGGCACGGCGATGTCGGCTGCGATGGGCGCGCTCGTCATGGATTAACCGCCTGGGGCACCGAGGATCCTCCGCTGCGACGCGGCCGCGACGGCGGCCGCCTTCAGGATTTGCGCGACTGGGGATCCGCGCCAGCGGATCCCCCAGTCTGCGCCGAGAGCTCAGCCGATCTTCTGGGCGATGCTCTTCTGGGCGGCGATGAACGACTTCCGTGCGGGAGTCGAGTTCGCACCCTTCGTCGAGCGCACCCACGCAGCGCCGAGGTCCTGCCAGACACTCGCCATCTGCGGGATGTTGGGCATCGGCACGCCTCCGGCGGAGGCGGCACCGAACGCCTTCAGGTCCTTGTCCTTGACCTGCGCGAGCGCCTTCAGGTTCGCCGGCGACCGATCGTTGGCCGTCGCGAGGGCGAGCTGAGCGGCGGGCTGCATCATGTAGTTCGCGACGAGGTCCTTCGCGAGGCTCTCGACGCCGTGGGCGGAGGAGTACTTCGTCACCATCATCCCTCCCACGCCGAGGAACGGAGCGGACTTGATCCCGGGGATGATCGCCGGGAAAGCCGAGACTGCGTAAGGCACTCCGGACTTGCGGATATCGGCGAGGAACCAGGGACCGGTGATCCAGTACGCGACCTTGCCCTTGAGGAAGAGGTCCTTGGCGATCGAGTCGTTGACCTGCGAGCGAATGAGGCCTTCCTTGTTCCACTTGTCGACCAACGGTGCGTTCTTCAAGAACCGCGGGTTCGCGAGCCCGATGTCCGACGGGTCGAGGTTGCCGGCCTTGTTCGTCCCGAAGACGTAGCCGCCGAGGCCGGAGAAGAACGGGTACATGTGGTAGGCGTCGCCCTGCCCCTGCTGCACCGCAACGCCGACCTGGGACTTCGTCTTCTTCTTGGCTGCGAGGGCCTGCTTCTCGAGGTCGGCGAACGACTTCGGGACCTTCGCGAGCCTCGTATTGGTGACCAGCGCGATGTTCTCCAGTGCGGTGGGCGCGCCGTAGAGCTTCTTGATCGCAGTTCCGTACGAGAACGCGTTGAGCGCGTACGCCGGGAACTGCTTCCTCGTCGCCGCGGAGGGCGACAGCGGGATGATCGAGCCGTTGCCCGAGAGCTCGCCGACCCAGTCGTGGGCGCCGACGATGACGTCCGGCGCGTTCTCGACGGCGACCGTGGAGACCTCCTGGCGGATGGGGCCGGACTGCTTCTGTACGACTTGGACGGTCGCGCCCTTCGCGCGAGCCCACGCGTTCGCGACCTGCGTCACGGCCGGGACGCGGTCGGCGTCGGCCCAGATGACGATCTTCGCCGACTGACTGTTTGCCGATGTCCCCGTCGAGACGGCGACGACGGCGACGAGCGCGCTGACAGCCAGGCCGGCAGCGACTCGCAACCTGCGAGTACTGAACATAAGAGGTGCCCTCCTTGAGGAACGGGATGATGCGCGCCGAATGAAATGTTGTTTCATTCTCATGAAACGCGCGGGGAGCTTAACGCCATCGAGACCATCGGTCAAGCGACCAACCGTCTGCAAACGGCGCTAAGATCAGCCGGTCGCACATGACACGTGTTTCCTCTCTCAGAAACGAATCGTTGCCTCGCTCGGCCCGGCGCTGGACCGGGATCGATGGCCAGCCTTAGGGACGTCGCCGACCGCGCCGGGGTTAGCGTTGCCACGGCTTCGCGGGTGGCGAGCGGCTCGCCGGCCGTGCGCCCGGAGACGCGGGAGCGAGTGGAGGGCGCGATGCGCGACCTCCTGTACGTCCCGCCGGGCAGGAACGAGGAGTCGAGCGCGATCGGGCTCTTCGTGCCGGAGTTCTCGAACCCGGTCTTCGCCGCGCTCGCCGAGGCCATGGAGATGCACGCCGCCCGAAGCGGCCTCGCGACCATCCTCTGCAACACGCACGGCTCGGCCGGCCGCGAGCGCGACTACGTGCGGATGCTGCTCGAGCGTGGAGTCGAGGGGATGGCCTTCATCTCCGCCGAGATCACCGACGTGCGGGGCAGGCACGCCCACTACGCGAAGCTCCTCGAGCGGGGCGCGCGGCTCGTCTTCGTGAACGGTGGCTCCGAGGAGCTCGACGTGACGTCCGTCGGCGTCGACGAGCGGATCGCCGGACGCATCGCCACCGAGCACTTGATCGAGC